>JASHUF010000064.1 GCA_030040175.1 Acidobacteriaceae bacterium | reverse complement strand
ATTCTTGGCGGCATCGGCGTGGGTTTGGCGTCGATGCTGTCGCCGATGTATATCGCGGAGATCGCGCCTCCCAAGGTGCGGGGAAACCTGGTGGCGTGGAACCAGTTCGCCATCATCTTCGGCATGCTGGTGATTTACTTTGTCAACTTCGGCATCTCCAAGGCGGGCAGCGGCGACGTGTGGCTCAACTCCATCGGCTGGCGGTACATGTTTCTTTCCGGCGCCATTCCCGCGGGCCTCTTTCTGCTGCTGCTGTTCTTTGTGCCGGAGACGCCGCGCTACCTGATGCTCAAAAGAAACGAGAGCGGCGCGCGCGCGGTGCTGGCCAAGCTGGTCACGCGGGAAGAAGGCGAGCATGAAATCTCCGAAATCCGCGCTTCTCTCAGCGAGCATCACTCCGGCCGGTTGTTCTCTTACGGCGTGCCGGTCATTTTCATCGGCGTAATGCTGTCGGTGTTCCAGCAGTTCGTGGGCATCAACGTGGTGCTCTATTACGCGACGGACATTTTCAAAGGCATGGGACTGACCACCAATGCCTCGCTGTTCCAGACCATCATTGTGGGGGCGGTGAATCTCACCTTTACCGTGGTTGCCATTGTGACCGTGGACCGCTTCGGCCGCAGGCCGCTGCAGATCATCGGCGCGCTGGTGATGGCGGCGAGCATGCTTGCCCTGGGCACGGAGTTCTGGCTGGGCGGCAAAGGCATGACGGCGCTGGTGTGCATGCTGGTTTACACCGCGGGTTTTGCCGTCTCCTGGGGCCCGGTGACGTGGGTGCTTCTGAGCGAGATTTTTCCCAACCAGATTCGCGGCAAGGCCATGGCGCTGGCCGTGGCCATGCAGTGGATCGCCAATTACCTCGTAAGCTGGACCTTCCCCATTCTCGACAAGAATCCATACCTGGTGAACCACTTCAAGCATGGGTTCGCTTATTGGATTTACGGCGTGATGGGCATTCTGGCGGCATTGTTTATGGGGAAAATGGTGCCGGAGACCAAGGGCCACTCGCTGGAGCAGATGGAGGCCTTGTGGCTGCGAGCGGGCGAAAGGCCCCTGGGGCCGGCCTGAGTTTTCTCTCACGGACCATAATCAGGAACCTGGTCTGGATCAAAGAATTCCGCGATCATGCCGAGCAGCCGAGCGACAGGCATAGATTTGTCGATACACCGCGCAAACAGGACGCGATCGTCATGCGAAAGGGCATCCAGGCAGCCAGTAAGCAATACCATCGGAAATCTGGCTCCTAACGCGCGCATGCGCAGAAGCAACTCCCGGCCATTCAGTCCGGGCATGTTGAAATCCAGAATGGCAAGATCGAAGAGGGAAAGGTCACAACGCAACACCGCGAAAGGAGAGTGATAGACATGGACGGAGTAGCCATAATCCCGCAGAAGCTTCGCGCGCGCCGTCGTTCCAATCACATCGTCGTCTACGCAGAGAATCCCATGCCGGCGAAATTGCGCAGAGGAGACATTCATTGATTCGAAATGGGAGCCGGCGATGCCGCCACGGCTCTCGTGCGAAGCTCTCGTGACGAACGCAGCAGGAAACGCATGGAGACGATCGTTGAGTGACATCCCCGCCTCTTCTTTCCTACTCCACTTCGGAAACGGGACCGGTCGGGGAGCGGTCGAAAGCAGCCGGCGCGGTCTTACTCTTTGCCATCGCCGCCAGCGAGTCGCAGCGTTGGACGGCGAAACGTTTGGCCTTGCAAATCGCGGAAAGCCGCACACGGGCCCGATGCAGACGAGCCTTGACCGCTGCGGTGGAGATGTTCAATGCCCGCCCAATCTCGTCCATTGAGGCATCTTTCACCACGCGCATCCGGATTGTTTCCCGCAAGTGAGGACGAAGATTCTGGATGGCGCGCAGTATCCTGTCCTGATGCTGGTGCAGATCGCAGGTCTGCTCCGGGTCCGGGGCCGGATCCTTGACTTCGAAACTGAACGATTCGGCCAGAGCGTCGGGCTCGGGATCGACCAATATCTCCGGGCGAGCACGGCGCCGGCGAAGTATCATCAGCGCGGAGTTAATGGCAATCCGCGTGAGCCACGAGTAGACGCTGGATCTGCCCTCGAAGGCATGGATTGTCAGATAAGCCCGCAGGAACGTGTCCTGGAGCGCGTCCTCAGCATCTTCAGGGCTCTTGGTAATGGCAATGATTGTCCTGTAAAGGCGTCTCGAGTAAATCGCGTGGAGTTCTGCGAAAGCGCCTTGCGATCCGGCCCGAGCGGCCGAGACGACCTCGTTTTCCGGCGCAATCGCACGCTCCACGCCAGGAACATGCAGAACAGCGGCGTAACCCGCACTCATGATTGACCTCCTTGGGTTGATTTCTGTGAAGAAACACGGGGACGATTCTCATGTGGCATGCCGACGCTCCTTCGAGCGACAGCCCGCAACCCACCCCCCGCACAATCCGATTTCTCAGAGGCTGAATGAAGTGCACACGCGTGCTGCGCCGGCGCAATAACTCCATGTGGTAAAGATTCCGTCACCGGGTGCAACGCCAGCGGAAACGTGGGCCACATCCTGAAAAGTCGCCCATTCTGCCGCACAAGCACACGGGCAAGGAGTGCGAAATCGGAGTGCACATGGGCGCGTCTCTCAATCGTCACGATGAGCCCCCTTTTGCGTGCTCGCTGTTTTCAGCAGCAATCGTGCTGCCAACCAAGCGCTTTCAAGAGGACGCTTAAACCCAGGGATTTGCGGCCTCGTGAATCTCCGGTTTTTGGCTGTCTGTCGATTCTCTGACGTCAAGACAGTAAACGGATTGACACTGAGCAGCGACAGCCGGGACGAGTCATGAAGGAAGAGAGTTCAGCCTCAGGGAGTCTGGCGAAACGAACTGTGTGGAGCGATGCCCGGTCACCTGCGGCATTTTCTGAGTTACTGTGTCCTTTTCATTTCCTCGTAAGGTCGCCGCTCCCTGTTGGTCGCGTCGACTCTGCCTTCCGTCTTGGGGATACAGCTACTCAGAAAATGCGCTGGCCGCGCGGCGAGGCCAGGCGTTCATTTGGTGCAAGGCTTGCTAATTCCGAATGCGAAGGTTCGACAGGCGAAAAAGCCCGCTACAGACTGGCTGACGACTCCGTGGAGTCGAGCGGCGCCACAGGAAACGCGATTCCGCGGCCCTGAGCGGGCCGGCTGATGCCAAGTTTTTTCATTTTGTAAAGCAGCGTGGTCCGCTTTAGTCCCAGTTTGGCTGCCGCGCCTTCCGGTCCGCCGATCATCCAGCCGGACGCTTCCAGCGTGTGCAAGATGAAGGCCCGGTCGACCTCTTTCAAGGCCGTCGATCGCGACATTACGGTTACCGTCTCCAGATGGCTCGAAGGCAGCGGATTGGGAAGCACACCATCTCCGGACAGGATTACCGCGCGCTGAATCAGGTTTTGCAGTTCCCGAACGTTGCCGGGCCAGGCGTAAGCGCGCAGCGCGGCCATGGTCTCTTCAGGGATGCGATCGACGACCTTGCCCATCTGGCGGCTGTAGAGACCTACGAAATAGTCAACCAGGGCCGGTATGTCTTCGCGGCGCGCGCGCAAGGGCGGCAGGGCCACGGGGAACACGTTGAGGCGATAGTAGAGATCGCTGCGGAATTCGCCCCGGTCCACCATTTGTTCCAGATCGCGGTGCGTCGCGGCCAGCACGCGCACATCTACGTGGTGTGTCCGGGCGCTTCCCAGACGTTCGAACTCCCGCTCCTGCAGAACGCGCAGCAGCTTGGGCTGCAAGGGCAATGGAATGTCCCCGACTTCGTCCAAGAAGATCGTCCCCTTGTCGGCGAGGTCGAAGCGTCCAACTTTCTGCGCAATCGCCCCGGTAAAGGCTCCGCGTTCATGACCGAAGAGTTCGCTTTCCAGCAAATCCAAAGGAATGGCGGCGCAATTGACCTTCACGAAGGGACGATCGTAGCGGGGACTGATATTGTGAATGGCCTTCGCGATCAATTCTTTTCCCGTGCCCGTCTCACCCAGAATCAACACCGTGGAGGCAGTTGGCGCGACGCGCTCAATCTTCTCGAGAACGGCTTCAAGGGCAGGACTTTTGGCGATGATTTGGTCAAACTGGCGAACTCTGTCGTCTTGGTCGCCGGACCGAGATTTGTGGAAGTCGGCCAAAGCATCCTCCCGTCAGAATCCTGCCCCAACTCGAACTTAATCGTCGTTTCCCAATGCCGCTCGAACGCCCTCGAGTAAAGTGGCGCCATCAAACGGTTTGGCGAGGAATTTAACTGCTCCCCCTCTCATTGCCTGCAACCGCATTTTTTCGTCACCGTGCGCAGTAATGAAAATCATGGGGATGGGGCAACGATCTGCGTTCAACTTTGCCTGAAGATCCAAACCCGACATTCCGGGCATGCGGATATCGGCGATAAGACAACCCGTCTCGTCCTGCCAGCCAGAGTTCAGGAATGCCTCTGCGGACACAAACGACTGAACAGAAAAGCCGGCTGACTTAAGCAAACGCTGCAACGCGAGCCTGTAGGACTCATCGTCTTCGACAACTACCACCATTTTAGGCTTCTTTCGAGCATCCATCCAAGGTGGATTGTAATCCGCTCCTCCGGCGGAGCAATTACCGCTTCCGATAAGGGCATATATAGGAATGTATAAGGGGGTCTCTGCCGGCAGCCGCGAAGGATGCAAGCGCATCGGGCTCCGATGTCAGTTCATTACGGGCAGGTTCAGTTTCTCCGCGACTCTTCCCAGTTCAATGGGAGTTTTGACGCGCATTTTGCGCATCACCTGGCCTCGATGGACCTGCGCGGTCACTTCGCTGGTTCCAAGCCGCGATGCGATCTGCTTGGTCAGCATCCCGGAAACCAGCAACCCCATCACTTCCCGCTCGCGCGCAGTCAAGGTCTCATAGCGATCCTTCAGCTTGCGAATCTCGCGATTCTGCTGCCGGGCTTCCTTCTCCCGTTCCAGAGCCCGCTGAATCGCATCCAGCAAATCCTGATCCCGAAACGGCTTGGTCAGAAACTCAACCGCTCCCGACTTCATGGCCGCAACGGACATGGGGATGTCACCATGGCCGGTAATAAAAATGATGGGGATGCGGACGCCAACCTCGATCAATCTACGTTGCACATCCAAGCCGCTCATTCCCGGAAGGCGCACATCGAGAACCAGGCAATGAAGGCCCTCCGGGAGCTTGCGCTGCAGAAAATCCTGCGGCGTAGCATAGGACTCGGCGCGCAACCCCACCGACTTCATCAGACGCATCATGGCTGCACGCACATGGGCATCGTCATCGATCATGAACACCGTCACGTCATCCGGCGAGGTCATTCGCGCAATGCCCCCCGTTGCGGCAGAGTAAATTGGAACGTGGTCCCAGGTCCGGCGTTAGCGGCCGCCCACACGCGGCCGCCATGCGACTCGATAATCGAGCGTGCGATCGCCAGCCCCAGGCCGGTGCCCTGCGGCTTGGTGGTAAAGAACGCGTCAAAGATTTCGCCGGACTTCCCCAGGGGCAGCCCCGCACCCGTGTCCCTGATCGAAATCAAGAGCTTGCCGTCTTCAGCCAGCTGCGACGCGATTCCGAGCTCACCGCCAGTATCGCGCATCGCCTCAAGACCATTCAGGGTGAGATTCATCAGCACCTGTTGCAATTGCACACGATCGGCCAGCACTTTGGGGAGTCCTTCAGCGAGATCGGTGTGCATGGTAACCGAATGGCGATCGGCCTCGTCGCGGAGCATGTCGATCATGTCGCGAACAACTTCGTTGACATCAACCATCTCCAGATGCGCCGAACCCTTGCGGTAGAGCGAGCGGACACGATCGATGATGTCCCCGGCGCGTCTGGCGTCGCGAACCATCTCCAAAGCAGCCTCGCGCACCTCCAACATAGCGGGCGGATCGCGGTTAAGAAACCGCAAGCACGCCTCCGCATTGGTTACCGCGGCGCCAATGGGCTGATTGATTTCATGGGCGAGGGAGGCGGTCAACTCCCCCATGGTGCTGACCCGGTTCAGCCGCGCGAGATGGGTCAGCTCCTGCCGCAATCGCTCGCGTTCCTGCTCCACCTGCCAGCGCTCGGTCACATCCATCGAGATGCCCACGAATTGTTCCAATTCCCCAGATGGGCTCAAGATCCGGTGGCCCAGGGTATGAATGTACTTGACCGGCGAATGGGGAGGCAGAATGCGGAACCCTACTTCATAGTCCGATTTTCCGGCGATCGCCCGGTCGATGGTTGCCTTCCAGCGGGACCGGTCCTCGGGATGGACACGTTCCAGGCGCTGCTCCCAGGTAGGGATACCCTCCCGGGGATCGAATTCATAGATGCGATACCATTCTGCCGACAGATGTAACGCGTTCCTTGCCGGAACCTGCCATACCCAACTCCCGATATGAGCGAGCCGCTGGGCTTGTTCGAGGTAACTCTCGCTGCGGCGCAAAGCCTCCTCGGCCCTCCTGCGCTCAGTGATATCGACCATGGTGCCGACCACCTGAACAAGCCCTCCATGGGAGCCGAAGACGGGATGACCTATGCCGTGAATGTGCTTGATGGTTGCGTCGGGATGCACAATTCTGAACTCGACGTCGCAATCTACCTTTTCAAGGAACGTCCTTTCGCTGGCCCGCCTGACCTTGTCCCGATCCTCCGGGTGTATTCGCTGCAGCCATTGTTCCCACAGGGGGAGGCCCTGTTGCGGATCAAATCCAAAAAGCCGGAACATTTCCTCGGACCAGTAAATGGCCTGGCGGCTCGTTCCATCAATCGCACAACTGCCCGTCTGGGTCAGCCTCTGGGCTTCTGCCAGATAGGATTCGCTGCTGCGGAGGGTTTTTTGCATCGTTTCGCGCTCAACGGCAACGCCTGCGAGTTGAGCAACCTGGTCAATGATTCTGCGGTGGAAACAGTCCGGTTTCCGCGGTTCGCGATAGTACATGGCAAAGGTTGCGATCACGTGGCCGCGAGAAGAAAAGACGGGTGTGGACCAGCAGGCGCGCAGGTGATGCGGCAGAGCCAGCCCACGATACTCTGCCCATAGGGGATCGCCGGCAATATCCTCCACAATCACCTGTTCGCCGCGGTAAGCCGCAGTGCCGCAGGAACCAGCGCAAGGCCCAATGGGCGCGCCGTCAATTGCCTTCGTATATGCCTCGGGAAGGCTGGGCGCCGCTCCGTGCCGCAGGCAGCCGCCGTGCAGCAACAGAATCGACGCCAGGCTGCCGGTGTGTTCCTCAACCAGCCGGCATAATGCATCCAGGGTTTGAGCCAGCGGGCTGCCTTTGGCTACCATCTCCAGAATGCGATTCGCTCCCGCGAGGAGCGTCTCTGCGCGCTTGCGATCTTCGATATCCGTATTGGTCCCGTACCATTTGAGGAGTTTTCCGGTTTCGTCGAACGCGGGAGTGGCGCGGAGCAGAAACCAGCGGTACTCTCCATCGAAACGACGCAAGCGCGCTTCAAACTCGCCCGGCTTTCCGGCAGCCAGCATGCCTTGCCAGTATTCCAGGAGTGCGTTCCGGTCTTCCGGATGCAGCACTGCCGTCCAACCTGTCCCCTGCGCCTGATCCGCCCTGAGCCCTGCGTACTCCAGCCAGCGCGGGTTGAAGAATTCAGCGGACCCGTCTGCCGCCGCCGACCAGGCCATCGAGGGGATCTTTTCGATGACTTCGCGCAGTTCCCGCTCGCTGCGGTGCAGGCGCTCATTTTGACGCTGGAGTTCCGCGCGGGCGGCCTCCACCAACCGAAGATTGAAATTGTCATCGATGGCAAGTGCAACAATTCGACCGATGAGACGCAAAAAGGCGACATCGTCACCACTGTAGACGGTTCCCGGAGATCCGGACATGCCCAGCGCGCCCAGGCGGCGATGCGGTGTTGTGAGCGGAACAAAAATCAGCGGGCCAAGTTCGAGGCCTTGATCGGCAATGCCCTTTTTGAGAGCCGCCGGGAATCTCTCGTCGGTTTCCCAGTCACGAACGATGACCGGCTCCTGCGTGGTGTATACCAGCCAGGACGGCCGCTGTTGAACCGGCACGTTGGCGTATGTCGCGATGAGGCTGCTTTCCCGCCCGATTACCGCCCATTCGACTTCATCGGAATTTTCCTTGTAAACAACGATATAGAAGCGAAGGAATTCAAGGTAGCCGCGCAATTGCTCAGAGAGGACGGCAGTCAGGTCCTCGGGATCCCGAGATTGAGAAAGAGCTTCGCTGAGGTGAAGCACCGCGGCGTAGCGTCCGCCGATGCTTGGAGCGCAAACCTCTCTACCGGCCTCGTGTTTGGTTGGAAATGCCATGCAGCGATCCGCCCGGCCCGGCGATCAAAATACGAGTGCCCGTCGCTTAACCTCTGCCGCTATGCCAACCACAACAGTCTACCGAATGCACGGGATTTTGAGACACCTTTCCAATCGACTGCGCTCAGCGGGCGCCAACGCGAAAATGGACATATTGCCCCCGACACCCTTTTCCAGTGAGCGATGGTTCGAAGGAAACTGCCGCGGAGGCCGCTCCCGCCGATTGGCGAAAAACAGGGCAGCCTGACGGACCACGCCATTTCCGCCGGTTGGCAGAGTATTCTGCGCGCCCAGGTTCACGAACGCCGATCAGGCCCGCGGCAGGAGTCTATTCCCAGAGGACCTGGCTGCCGTCAACTGCTCCCCGCCGAGCGGGCCGGTTGCATCCGGTGCGGAGCAAGAATCTTTTTCGATGCATTCACTTTCCGGCGAATCGATCCGGAGGAAAAGGAATCCTATAAAGCAGGAGCGGCTTTCCGCCGAGGGGAGATGCTTGACGTTCGAAGCACCTTGAATAAGGAGAGCAAAGAGCATGCAGGTTTCTGACGCTTTGGTCTTTTTCGGAGCGACCGGCGATTTAGCCTACAAAAAGATCTTTCCCGCACTGCAGGCCATGGTGAAGCGCGGACATCTGAATGTGCCGGTGATCGGCGTGGCCAAGTCGGGGTGGAATGTGGAGAATTTGCGCGAGCGGGCGCGAGAAAGTGTTGAAAAACACGGCGGTCTCGATCCGCAAGCCTTCGACCGGCTCTCGCGCATGTTGCGCTATGTGGACGGCGACTACCGGGACGCGGAAACGTTTCAGGCAATCCGGCGCGAACTGGGCGCAGTGGAACGCCCCGCACACTATCTGGCAATTCCGCCGGTCATGTTTGAAACCGTAGTGGGTCAGCTGGCGAAGTCCGGCTGCGTGGCTGCTCCCGGCTGCGCGGGAGGATCGCGCGTGATTGTGGAAAAGCCATTCGGTCACGATCTCGCATCGGCGCGAGAACTGAATGCAATTCTTCACAGCGCGTTTCCCGAGTCGTCGATTTTTCGCATCGACCACTATCTCGGCAAACAGCCCGTCAACAACGTTGTCGTTTTTCGCTTCGCGAATGCCTTCGTCGAGCCGATTTGGAATCGCAACTATATCGAAAGCGTTCAAATCACGATGGCCGAGGATTTTGGAATTGAAGGACGCGGCGCCTTTTACGACCAGACGGGCGCGATTCGCGACGTAATTCAGAATCACATCTTTCAAATTGTTTCCAACCTGGCAATGGAACCTCCGGTGCGAACGGACAGCGAATCGATACGCGATGAAAAAGTCAAAGTGCTGAAGGCAATTCCAACGATCGGAGTCACGGACGTGGTTCGCGGACAGTTCGAGGGCTATCGCGCGGAGAGAGGCGTTTCCCCGGATTCGACGACCGAGACCTTCGCGGCGGTGCGCATGGAGATCGACTCGTGGCGATGGAAGGGGGTTCCGTTCTACATCCGCGCGGGGAAATGCCTGCCCGTGACCTGTACCGAGGTGCTGGCGACGTTTCGCGAGCCTCCCACGTTTCTGCCGGGGATTGCGCCGGGCAGAAACTACATGCGGTTCAGAATCAGCCCGGATATGGCAATTGCCGTGGGCACAATCGTGATGGGAGAGTCAGAGACCATGGAGGGCAAACCGCTGGAAATGGTCGCCAGCAAATTGCCCAGCCCCGAAGAGATGGCGGCGTACGAACGAGTGCTGGGTGATGCCATGGCCGGCGACTCGAGCCATTTTGCCCGCGAGGACTACGTTGAAGAAGCGTGGCGCATCGTTGATCCGATTCTGCAGGGCCCGCCGCCTGTATACGAGTACGCGCAAGGAAGCTGGGGACCGGCGCAAGTGAAGGCCGCGGTTACGCCGCCGGAAGGCTGGCACGATCCAAGTGCGGTGGCGCCGGCGGCTCTACTTTCGGCGGCGTCCGCAGCGTAATCAGCCGCAGGATTTTGGTGCGACAAGAAGTTCTGCATCGCACCGCGGGCTGGATACATCCTACGGCAAAGACGCGCTGCGGGCGCTTCAATGGAACCGGTGGAAGGGCACCGAGCCGGTGTGGCGTCCCAGAAGTTCGCGTCATCATGCGAGGTCGAGAAAAGCAGATCCTTCGACTCACCACCCCCAACCTCCGCCCCAAAGAGCAAGGATCGCTCTTTGGGGACCCCGGGGCGTTTGGGGCGCGCGTTCGCTCAGGATGACGGCGGAATCTATGTTGTGAACTTCAGTGACAGGACGCTAAGCAGCAAGCGGGCGAGTGTTGCGGGAGGCTGCGGCTGCGCCGGAGAGCCGACATTCATGATGTCCATCACAAAATCACTCACCATCTTGTTCCTGTTTGCGGGGATTGACGGGCCCGCGCCCGGCCAGCAGTTGCCGGCGCCGGCGGCCGAGGCGGCGCACATCGCCGGCACTGTCACCGATACAAATGGCGACATCATACCCGGCGCCGACATCGTTCTCCAAGGTCCACAGGATTCCCGTGCTGTGGTTGCAAACGACGATGGCGCGTTTCAAATCGACAACGTCCTTCCCGGCGTTGCTTACCAGGTTACCGTCAGCGCGAAGGGTTTCGCAGACTGGAGGGCGACTGAGATCCTGCTCCAACCCGGCCAATTCGATTTTTTGAAGGACATCAAGCTCAGGATGCTGGGAGATGCAGCCTCGGTGATTGTGGTGGCGTCACAGGAGGACATTGCAGCCGAGCAGGTGAACCTGGAAGAACACCAGCGTGTTCTTGGTTTCATTCCCAATTTTTATGTGACCTACGACAAGGACGCGGCGCCGCTCACATCGAGGCTCAAGTTTGACCTGGCCTTGAAAGTCGCGGTCGATCCTGTGACCTTTGCCGGGACGAATTTTCTGGCCGCTGCGAACCAGGCGGACCATTACCCGGATTTTCAGGAAGGAATGAAGGGGTACGGGCAGCGGCTGGGCGCGGCTTATGCCAACGACTTCACCGACATTATGGTGGGCGGCGCCATTCTGCCCTCAGTTTTGCACCAGGATCCCCGGTACTATTACCAGGGGACAGGCACAACCAGGTCGCGGTTGATGCATGCGCTGTCGACTCCGTTGATCTGCAAAGGCGACAACGGGCGCTGGGAGCCGAACTATTCCAGTCTTGGCGGCTATCTTGCCTCCGGCGCCATTGCAAATGCTTACTATCCGGAGTCGAATCGCGGTGCGCGACTGGTGGGGAACATTTTTGCCGTCGATTTCAGCGCGGATATTGCGAACGGAGTGCTGCAGGAATTTGTCCTGCGAAGGCTGACGCCAGGCGCGAAGAGGCAGAACTGATGGATGCGGCCATTTGTGCGCGGGAGCGAAACAGCAGCGCGCGCGATCCCAGAGTTCGGGTTGCAGAGCTTCGCGGGAAACGACTTCACCCCGATCCTCGACGAGCACTGCCAGCAGTTTGAAGGGCTGGCTTTGCAGCCGGACGCGCAGGCCGCAGCGGCGCAGCTCTCCCGGTGCTCAGGCCGGCTTCAAATGACCCAAATTGGAATCGCTTCGCGCCCGGGTTCGTTTCCTCCGCTGCCATGACTCTGGAAGCACTCCGCGCAAGAGCTCAAGCAAAATTCCCCGCCGGGCGCCGCATTTCAACGGCTTCGTCTCCAGGAGAAACCACCGTACAAGCAGCTCGATATGCCGCATTTATCTGGAGTGAATCAATTGATGCCGAAGAGAAGAACCGTGCATTGACGCCCGTAATCATAGATTCGTTTTTTCAGCTGTGGTTGCAGGGAACCGCGTTGAGTCCCTGCTTCGACACCATGCGGTCAACGCCGGGCAACGCAAAGTATTCGGTGGTTCTTGGGAGGATGTTGTGATTAGGATGAGGATTTACTGGAGAGAAGGCAGGCGCAGAACGATGCGCGCGCTGCGGCTGGCAATCGCCATGGTGGTGTTTGGTTGCATGGGATCCGGCCTGCCGGCGCAGACAGATACGGGCAGCATCGCCGGAACGGTGACAGACCCAACCGGCGCGGTTGATCATGTCGTGCTGGATCATCACCTCGTCAGGCATGCCCGACGGCACGTTGTACCAGGTGTCAAAGCCAATGCCGGTGGCGATGTGGGGGTTGGACACTCGGTCCGGAACAGTTTCTGAGAACGAGCCGATGATGGAGGTGAAGCTGTCGACTTCTTCTCCGTTGTGCTGTTGCCAGTGATGTTATGTGAGTATCTGGAGGGGACGGAGGAAGGGCAGCGGAGATTTGGTGATACCATTTGATTCATTCCAGGCAGAGCCTTCTTTCTCTTGCGCTTATCGGTGTCGGGGGATGAGCAGTGATCGCTAAGTCCAAGTTGCGAAAAGGGGGGCGCGGGTCAAGCCGGCTGGATGGCAACGGGCAATCGCTGTCCAATCGCGCCTACCAGCAGATTCGGGACGAGATTCTGAGCGGGGATCTTTCGATCGGGGACGTGCTTTCGCGGAGGCGTCTGGCGGAGCGGCTGAACATGAGCTTTCTGCCC
>JASHUF010000552.1 GCA_030040175.1 Acidobacteriaceae bacterium | reverse complement strand
CCAGCATGGCCTTGATGCCGCGCAGCGCCTGGCGGGTGCGCTCCTCGTTCTCGATGAGGGCGAAGCGGACATGGCCGTCGCCGTAGTCGCCAAAACCAATCCCTGGAGACACGGCGACCTTGGCCTCGGTGAGCAGGAGTTTCGAGAACTCGAGCGAGCCTAGCGCGCGGTAGGGCTCCGGGATCCGCGCCCAGACGAACATGGTGGCCTTGGGCAGCGCCACCGGCCAGCCCGCCTTGTTGAGCCCTTCGACGAGCACGTTGCGGCGGCTGCGGTAGTTCTCGCAAATCTGCGCCACGCAGGCCTGCGGGCCTTCGAGGGCGTGAATGGCAGCCACCTGGATAGGGGTGAAGGTGCCGTAGTCAAAGTAGCTTTTGAGGCGCGCAAGGGCCGAGACCAGCACCGGATTGCCCACCATGAAGCCGATGCGCCAGCCAGGCATGTTGTAGCTCTTGGAGAGGGTGAAGAACTCGACGGCGACCTCTTTGGCGCCGGGCACCTCGAGGACGCTGGGCGGCTTGTAGCCGTCGAAGGCGATGTCGGCGTAGGCGAGGTCGTGAATGAGATGGAAGCCGTACTCGCGGGCGAGCTGGACGAGGCGCGCGAGGAAGGGCAGCTCCACGCACTCGGTGGTGGGGTTCGAGGGAAAATTGACGATGAGGGCCTTGGGGCGCGGCGTCATGCGCGGGATGAGCTCTTCGAGCTCGGCTAAAAACTGCTCCTGATCATGCACGGGCAGGCTGATCACGTGCGCGCCGGCGATGACGGGCCCGTAGATGTGGATGGGGTAGCTCGGGTTGGGCACGAGCACGGTGTCGCGCGAGTCGAGGATGGCAAGGCAGAGGTGGGCGATGCCCTCTTTGGAGCCGATGGTGACGATAGCTTCCGATTCGGGATCGAGATCGACATTGTAGCGGCTTTTGTACCATCCGCAGATGGCCTTGCGCAGGCGGGGCAGGCCGCGGGAGACAGAGTAGCGGTGGGTGGGCGGCTTCCGGGCCGCTTCCACCAGCTTTTCCACGATATGAGGAGGCGTGGCGCCGTCCGGATTCCCCATGCCGAAGTCGATGATGTCTTCGCCGCGCCGGCGCGCGCTCACCTTCATCTCGCCGGTAATGTTGAAGACGTAGGGCGGCAGGCGTTGAATGCGGGAAAACTCTTCCATGATGGCTCCAGTGTAAAACCAGGGGTCGGGTGTCAGGTGTCAGGGGTCAGTGATCAGTGGTCAGTGGTCAGAATTTGACTGACACCTGAAACCTGATTCCTGTTTTTGGGATGAGGGGAAGCGAGGTCTAGGCGGCCGCAGCCGCCGCACGCGCGATGCGGGCTGCACGCACAATAACAGGAATGCGACCATGGGTAGAGCGTTGCACTGAATGGATTATAGAACCTTTCCGCGGAAAAGCCGGAAGCCGCATCCGCACCCTGGAGCTGGTCGCATCAATGGCCCATGGCGATGAGAAAACGCCCCTCAGGGGCTGAAGCCCGCGATTTTGCTGGCGCTTATCGGCACGACTCAAGTGGTGCCCTTTCAAAACGCCAGTTACGCAACCAGTTCTACTCCGAAGCTGTAACCATCGACCGCTGGCGCAGGACAATCCGGTTGATGAGGATTCCGGAAACCACAGCCATCAGCAACGAGGAGATGTTGATCACCAGCGTCTTCACCGCGGCCGGCGTATGCTCGATGCCCGCATGGGTGAAGTGATTGGTCAGGTTGACGAGCGAAAGGGCGAAATTGAAGGCCCCGATGGCCACCAGAAGAATGAGGAGGTTCAGCATCATCAGGCTGATCGGACGCAGCCGGGCCCGGGGGCCGATCTGGAGACGGGATGGTTGCATAGCAGAAAGTGTACGCCCGGCTTGGGCTGCCTTCACGGAATTTGTGTCGGAAACGGCCGTGGAAGGGTTACGGGCGCCGGTGACGAACAGGGCGCCAGCTACCCCAAAAGGTGCAATTTAGACTGAGATCACGAATGGACGCGCTACTCCGGTCTATCTCCTTCCGTCAGTTGACGATAAGCGGAAATTTTCCCGTCCGCGGCACCATTGGGGGCTCCGTCCCTAAGCCGTTCCTTCGGCGTCAGGCCCGTCCAAGGGAAGCGTGACGCGAAACTCGGTCCGTCCGGCGCCCGATTCAAAGTCGATGGCGCCCTGGTTGTGGCGAACCAGCCGGCGGGCGATATCGAGTCCCATGCCGATACCCTGTCCCATGGGCTTGGTGGTAAAGAAGGGATCGAAGATACGATGGCGCACATCGGCGGGAATACCCGGCCCATCGTCGACGACCCGCACCACCAGGCGGCGATCTTCGCGGCGCGCCAGCACACTGACTTTTCCGCCGCCAGGTACGGCGTCCAGGGCGTTGTCGATGAGGTTGTTCCAGATCTGGTTCAATTCGGCGGCATAGCCGCGCACCCTCGGGAGTTCGGGCTCCAGTTCCAAGGTGACTGCGGCCGACTTCGCGCGCGCCTTCGCCCGCAGGACCTCCACCGTATCCGCCAAGCCCGCGCCCACGTTCACCGGTTCGGCCACGTTGGCCTGGTCCATATGAGTGAATCCCTTCACCGCGCGCACCAGATTTGAAATTTGCGCGGCAGAGTCCTGAATCCTTGCCGTAAGGTTCCGGATGGCGCAGCCGGCCGCCAGCCAGCGCAGCGCCGCAGGCAAGACGGAGGGCTCGAAGCAAGCGGCGAGCCGGTCAAGGCATTCGATGGTCATCCCGGTGTCGGAAAGCGCTCCCGCGCCGGCTGCATCTACGCCGTGCCGGGTAAGCCATGCGGCAAAGGCCTCTTCACGATCCGATTGCTCCAGAGGGGAAAGCGCCGGCCGGTCCGGTTTTTCCCTGGCGAACGCGCGCGCTGCATCGAGGGCGGCCATTTCCGGCTCGCTCAACGCTGCGGCGGCCAGGGCGAGCGCGGAGTCCTCGGAATCTTTGAGTTGATCTGCCAGCATGGCGGCGCACCGGTTGATGGCCGAGGCCGGATTGTTGAGCTCATGCGCCAATCCGGCGGAGAGCTTGCCGAGAGAGAGCATCTTCTCGTTGAGCAGGTCGCCCGAAGTAAAGAGGCGCGCGCGATCCACCATGGAGTGGACGAGGATCGATGTGACCTCAAAGCAGGCCACGGTCATGGCCTTGAAGTGCTCGCGGGAAATGGCGAGGATCTCCAGCGGCTCCAGGGCGATGGCGTTGCCCGGAGGCGCCGTCAGCCGCGAAAACGGCAAGAGCCCGGAGACATCCCCCGCGCGCCACTCGACGATTTTGTCCGGCCCGGCGCCGCGGTCGACGAACAGGCCCAGCCTGCCGCTGAGGATAATGTAGAGCGCCTCCACGGGGCGGTCCTTGGCGCTGAGGATTTCGTCCGTCTTGAGGTTGCGGAGGGAGCCATGCGTGGCGAGCCACTCGAGCTCGCTGCGCGGCACGGCGCCCAGAGTCCTGTGTTTGGCCAGCCGCTCGATGAGATCCTGTTCCATGATTTTCGGGCCATCGCAAGACAAAACGGTGTGAATCTTCAACACCATAGCAGGCAGGACCGGCTTTGTCTCCGGAAGAAGGCGCGCGGAACGGCGGCCCGGCGAGGGGCGAAATTTATACTGGGCAGGAGATGCCTGAATTCCTGCCTGTGAATGAGCAGATGGACTTGCTCGAGAAGGGCGCGGCGGAGATCATCCGCACGAGCGACCTGCGCGAGCGCCTGGAAGAGAGCCGCAGAACGGGCCGCCCGCTGCGGGTGAAGGCCGGCTTCGACCCCACGGCGCCCGATCTGCATCTCGGTCATACAGTCTTGATGCGCAAGCTGCGCCATTTCCAGCAGCTTGGGCATACGGTGATCTTTCTCATCGGCGACTCGACCGCGCTGATCGGCGACCCGACGGGCCGCAACGCGACGCGCAAGGCGCTGAGCCGGGAAGAGATCGACAAGAACGCGGAGACGTACAAGGAGCAGGTTTTTCGCATTCTGGATGCAGAGAAGACCGAGGTGCGCTACAACTCAGAGTGGCTGGACAAGCTTGGTTACGCCGGCCTGATCGGCCTCTCCGCAAAGGTGACGCTTTCGCAGATGCTCGACCGCAAGGAATTCTTGACCCGCTTCAAGGCCGAGCAGGACATCAGCCTCCACGAGCTTCTGTATCCGCTCGCGCAGGGCTATGATTCCGTGGCTCTGGAGTGCGACGTGGAGCTGGGCGGCACGGACCAGAAATTCAACCTCCTGATGGGCCGGGAACTGCAGCGCGACTACGGGCAGAAGCCGCAGATCGTGCTGATGACGCCGATTTTGGAAGGCCTCGATGGCGTGCAGAAGATGTCGAAATCGCTGGGCAATGCCATCGGCATCAACGAGCCGGCGGGCGAGATGTACGGCAAGCTGATGAGCATCTCGGACGACTTGATGTGGAAGTACTGGGTGTTGCTTACAGATTTGAAACAGTCGGAGATCGACGCATTGCAGGCCGGAGTGGCGGCCGGCCACGAGCATCCCATGGCGGTGAAGAAGCTGCTGGCGCGGACGATTGTGGCGGGCTTCTACGGCGAAGAAGCGGCGCGCGTGGCGGACGAGAACTGGGCGAAGGGTGTTCAGCGGCGGGAAATCCCAGACGACGTTGAAAAGGTCCGAATTTCCATCCGTGAAGTAGCGAGAATGGACGAGGCCTCCCTCCGACTGGCCGAGGCCGACCGAAACAGAGAGGTCATTGTCGATACCGCGCGGCTGATTGTTCAGCTCGGAATGAAAGCATCACGTAGCGATGCACAAAGGCAGGTTGCCGCCGGCGTTTACATCGACGGCGAAAAATCCACTCAGCAGTGGTTCAAGATTGCTCGCCCACGCCCGTGTGAGGCAGTGGTGAGGACGGGTAAGCAAATGAAGGTTGCGGTAATTTCGTAATTTTGGCATTTTGCAAATGGCCAAATGGCGTATAATGGTTTTGGAGGCGCCATGGCGGCACATTCTGTTCCCGAGCTTCTAGGCGGCGAGCCGGTGCTGGGACGCACCGCGACACAAGGCGGCGCGCTGGCGGAGCTGGTGCGCGCGGGGCTGCCCGCGCAGGCGCTGTTTCTGCTCGCCAAGAAGCTCGATCTGCGGCAGGCGGAAATTTCTGAAAAGATCGGCATTCCGCAGCGCACGCTGACGCGGCGGCTGCAGCGCCACGCGCGGCTCACCGCAGCCGAAAGCGACCGCACCGTCCGCCTGGCGCAGGTGTACACCGCGGCCATTGAGGCGCTGGGCAGCGAAGAGAAAGCAGCACAGTGGCTCAAGACGCCGAACCGCGCGCTGCGGGGCGGACGGCCGCTCGACCAGGTTGATACGGACCCCGGCGTGCGCGAGGTGGAAGACGTGCTGGGCCGCATTGCGTACGGAGTTTACACGTAGCGTGGTGCCCCGCAAGCACATTTCGAATAGAGGGCAAAAGCAACTGCAGATTCTTCGCTTACCACCCCCAAACTCGACCCCAAAGAGCAAACACCGCTCTTCGCGGACCCCGGAAAACGTTTGGGGCCCCGTGCGCTCAGAATGACATCGCTGGGGAGTTGAAGCAATGGTGATCTGGCGGCTGTGCCGCGCCGTGCACGCGGAGCAGGCTTTTTCCGGCGAGGGCGCGCGGCGCTACGGCGGGCGCTGGAACTCGCGCGGCGTGCCCATGGTTTATTGCTCGTCGTCGCTGGCGCTGGCGGCCATCGAGCTGTTTGTGCATCTGGAGCCGGCATTGGCTCCCGACGATCTGGTTGTGTTTCAGGTCACGCTCCCGGAGGGCGAGCCGGGGCGCACAATTTCACCGAGCGCGCTTGCTGAAAGCTGGTGGGCCGACGTCGAAGCGACGCGTGCGCTGGGCGATGCGTGGGTTCGCTCGGGCTCTTCGCTCGCGCTCAAGGTTCCGTCCGTGCCCATCCGCTCGGAGTGGAATGTGCTGGTGAATCCGGCGCATTCGCGCTTGGGTAGGCTGCGCATCGCGAAGCCGGAGCCGTTCCAGTTCGATGAGCGGATGTTTGCGCGGGGAGCAGGTGGCGAAGCTGGCGGGTAGAGTCTGCGGCGAAAAGTGATGAGAGGGCCGCAGAATTCGCTAAAAAAAACAAAAGCAGATTCTTCGCTTACCACCCCCGAACTCGACCCTAAAGAGCATCCGCCGCGGCGGACGCTCTTCGGGGACCCCGAGAAACGTTTGGGGCCCCGTTCGCTCAGAATGACAGCCGTGGTGACGCCGGGAATTTCCAGG
>JASHUF010000551.1 GCA_030040175.1 Acidobacteriaceae bacterium | reverse complement strand
TGTCCTTTTCATTTCCTCGTAAGGTCGCCGCTCCCTGTTGGTCGCGTCGACTCTGCCTTCCGTCTTCGGGATACAGCTACTCAGAAAATGCGTTAGAACGCCGCCACAAGCCGGAGGGTGAATTGGCGCCCCGGTCCGAGGGCGTTGCCGGAGAACAGCCCTCCGAAGTCAATGACTTCGAGCGCGTTGCTCACGTTTGCGGCGTCGCCCTGCAGCCGGATCGAGGCTTTTTCCCGCTCCCAGAGTTCGGCGCCCACCGACGCATTCTGGGTGAAGTAAGGACGGATGCGGTCGCGATTGAAATTGAGGTGATCGATCACCACCTGGCCATATTCGGTGGCATATTGCTGCGGGGTCAAATCCGGCTGAAAGGGCAGGCCGCTGTTCGAATCGCTTCCCGCGGCCAACCACAGGCGCGGGACCACCTGGTAGAAGACGCGGGCGCGCATGGTATTGCGCTGGTCCTGCGAGTCAGGAAAATGTCCCGTGAGCTGAGTCACCGCGCTGGTTGCGTCATCCCCGAGAAACAGGCCGCCGGTTACCGGGTACCAGGCGTTGCCCACGATGTAAGAGTAGCTGCCGAAGCCTGAAAACTTCCCCCAGCGCTGAACCTCCAGCTTCGCTTCCGCGCCATAGAGAACGGCTTTCCTGAAGGCGATGGGAAAACTGATGCCTGTACTCAGCACCTGCGAGTCGTCGGCGTAGTTGTTTACGTCACGGCGGAACATGTTCGCGTCCATCCGCAGTTTTCCGTAGAACGCTTTCGTAGCTCCCAATTCGTAGTAGTCGCCGTGCGAGGGCTCGACCGGCAGTTGCACCGCGGGCACGCTGGTATCGAGAGCCTCCGCGCGGGGAGAACTGGAGAGAAGAATGTTCTCGAAGGAAGGCGTCTGGAAGATGCGGTCGTAGGAGCCGTGAACGTTCACGCCGGCCGAGGGGAAGTAGCGGGAGACGGCCACGCGCGGGCTGAACGCATTCTGGTTCAGCAACAATTGATAGTGGTCCCAGCGCAGCCCCGCATCCACCGACCAGTTGCCCAGGCGGACGGCATCCTGCACATACGCCGCTTGCTCCAGATCGGGGCGGCTGCCCGCAAAGGCAAAAGTCGTTGCCCCGGCATCCAGAATCCCCAGGCTGATGGGGCATTGAGGATCGGAGAGATCGGCGCAATCGGGCATCACGTAACTGAAGTTTTCGTGCAGAAAGATATTGTCGGATTCGACCCCGGTCTTCCATTCCTGGCGGCCGCGATGGACGGAGACGCTGCCGTTGAAGTAGATTTCCTTGAAATCGTTGTGCTGGGCGGCAATCAGCGGCCAGGACACCGGGTTCGAATAAAAGTCGATGGCGTTGTCCCTGGACATTGCGCGCGCCACACCGACCAGATTCGGGGAAAAAATGTGCTGGTAAGCGACGCTGCCCATGGTTTCAAAGTTGTCGCCGGTCTGGAGCTGGCCGCCGGGAATGAAGACGCAGTCGCTGGGCTCATCGACAGGAGGAACCGGCGGGCAGCCGGTGTCATTGTTGGAGTTGGGCAGATAGGCGCCGTTTTCCTGCACCAGTTCGTTAGGAATCGCATAGCGCGCGAGCTCATGGCGCGCAATCAGAGTGAGCCGGTCCTTCGGCGTGAGTTCGCGCTCATAGCTCAGCGAAAAATCACCTGTTGTGCCGTTGTTGGTGTAATTCTCCGGGACTACGGGGTTGAGATAGTGGCTTGTCATGTTGCCTGAACCGCTGAAGCCGACCGTGTTACCTTTCCATGTGTACTGGTCCTGGGTATCGATTCCGCCCGTAGCGTAGGTGCCGCCGAACAGGGTGAGCTGGCCGCTCACTCCCGGCTCTTCGTTCTGAAGGGTGTTGACCACCACTACGCCGCCCATCTTCCTGCCGAACTCCGCGGGAATGCCGGCGGTATAAATCGCGACGGACTCGACGTCGTCGGCGTCTGCCGCCTCCGGGCCGAAGCTGGGCGAGCGGTTGTCGGTCAGCGGAATGCCGTCCACGACAAATTGCGTCTGGTATTCCGATCCGCGCGGGTGCAGAACCGCATTGCCCTCGTAGAGCCAGCCCGGTTCCGAGTTCACCAGGTCCTGCATGGAGCGGCCGGGCAGCGCGGTCATGCGGCCCTGAATCGTTGCCAGGCCCATCTCATTGACCGAACCGGCGCGGTAGGGATCGATCAGCGTGGCGGACGCGCTGACCTTCAACGATTCGGAAACCGATGCGATCCTGAGCCGGACCGTGCGATGCAGGGGGAGGGCTGAACGTATCTCGAGCGGCTCGGAAACTTCAGCAAAAGCCGACGCCTCGATCTGAATCTGATAAATGCCGTACGGCAATCGCCGGACATCGAGGTTACCCCGGTCGTCGGTGGTGAAGGTATAGCGGTACTGATTCGCCTGGCTGACGAGCTGAACCGTGCTCTTCAGTCCGGATCCGGAGGGGTCGGTGACAGCCAACTGCAACTCCCCGGTGTCGCTTTGCGCAAGCGCGGGAAACGCACCCAGAAGCGCAGCCCACAGAAGTGCAGCCCAAACCAATTCAGAATTGCCCGGCACCCTTTTCATCTTTGCAGCGCCCCGGCTGGATTGGTATGACAGCCGCACTCGACGTTTGTCTGCAGGCATGGTTGTCTTCGGCCGGGGAACACCGGATTTTCCTCTCTACCGGAACATTCCGTTTTCATGCAATTTGTTCAGTCTTTCTCGAAGGTGCAGTCCAGGGACCATCCTGCTCCGGGAGGGGCGATGTGAAAAGGAACGGGATGTTCGCGTAGATCACCGGCGCCGGCTGGAGAACACGCGGCAAAATCGCTAGATCCGCGCCGCCATTGCCGCGAGCAGCGCTTGCGCGTCCGCAACCGGCGGCAGGCACGCGTGGCCCTTGCAGACGAACGCCCAGGCGTCCGCGCCTGCGGGCCGCGGCGCTGCGAGAATGGTTTCCTCAAGCGCCTCCGGCAAACCGCCGGGCACAAGATTCTCCGGCCTGATGCGGATTACCGTCTTGTTCACCGCGTAGCCCGCGATCGCCGTCGCCTCCAGCCGCTCGGCTCCCGGTCCCGCGCCCACAATCACCACCTGCACTGGATCGGCGAGCAGCCGCTCGAGGGCGAGGCCGTAGCTGCCCGCGTAGAGCCCGAAGTGCTCCACGATACCGGCAAAGCAGGCCAGTGTCTCCTCGGCCAGGGCGCGATACTCCGTGCGGCCGCTCAGCGCTTCGAGACGCAGCAAGGCCGAAGCAGCCGTGGGATTGCCCGCCGGCGTAGGCGCATCCTGGAGCGGCTTGCGCCGCGCGCTCAGTGCGCCCAGCGGCAGCGCGCCCGGCGCTGGCGCGGCGGCATCGAAAAACCCGCCGCCCTTTTCATCGTGGAAGCGCGCGATCATGGCGCCGGCCAGCTTGACGGCAGCTTTGTAATG
>JASHUF010000550.1 GCA_030040175.1 Acidobacteriaceae bacterium | reverse complement strand
CAGCAGGGATGGGGTTTCGCGTGAAGGTCTCAGCTGCTGAAGTTTGGGTAGCCATTCTGTTTGCGAATCGTTCCTTCGGAATCGAGAAATTCGAGCACCAGCTCCGCAATGCGTTGGGCAGCCTGCTTACTATTTTCCCCCATTTTCTTGAGCGCCTGCCAGTACCCCGGGTGAAAGAGCGCAAAAACAATAAACTGGAGGCGCTTAAAGTGCCCGTCCGGCGCAAGAAAGGGGTTGAAATCGGGCAAAACGGCCTTCGCGCCGTCGCTTACCCCCTTGATGCAGTGGAAGGCCACGCCCCGCGCCTTGGCCAGCCGCGCCACGGCAATCGCCTCCATGTCCACCAGGTCCGCGTAGTAGCTGATGGCGATGTCCTGCTTCTCTTTCGGCTCCGTGATCACCTTCGTCGCCGTCGCCAGCCAGATTTCGCGTTGCCCCATCCGTGCGACCTCCCTTGTCGAAACGGTGGGCTCAAGAGACGAGACCATGGGTGCCCCAGGTCCCGATTTTGGGACCTGGGAAAGCACAGCCTCCACCCGCATCGCGGTGAAGGGCGCGGCAGCCAGGCGCGTGTTCGTGGGCAGATCTACGACCCCATGCACGCGGTAGGCCTCGCCCGGCTTGTACCAGTCCTTCAGCGCCCCCGCCCAGCCCACGGAAAGAATCTGCGCCACCGGCCCGTCGCGCTCGATTTCAGCCAGCGCCCGCGCGGCCGCGTTCTGGCCCACGCCCGCGCATGCGGCCACCCACTCCACCTTGTCGGCTCGCCATCGCCACAAATGAACGCGGTTGTGCTTTTCGTGGCGCCAGCCCCGCACCAGCGGCTTCAGCTCGCCGGGCATGGCGGCGACAATCGCCGTGCGGATCATTTGCTCCCGCCCGCCGCGTGTTCCTGAATGATCTTGTAGAGCCGCGAGCGATGGCAGCGCGTCTCGTCCTCGCAGAAGCAGCCGACGCTGATGGGCATCCGCGACGCAATCTCAGCCACAAACTCGACCGTCTGCCGCGAATCGGCGCTTGCGAGCAGCTCCTTCTCATAGCGGTCGAAAAACTTCTTCCGCTGCGCCGGATTGTCGAGGTCGTACTTCTTGATCTCGCCCAGCAGCTTGGCGCTCGGCGCCAGCGCCGGCAGCCAAACATCGAAGTAGCCATCGGCAGCCCAGCGGCTTTTGGGCACACCGCGCGGAGGCCTGTGCGTCGCACCCACGCGCAGCCCCTGCCCCGGCTGTGGAGGCGTGCCGATGCGAAACATGGAGAGCTGAAGTTTATTTGGCGTAGAGGCCTCGATTTTCCGGGCTTGAAGGCCCGATTTGGGCTGAGCTCTGTTTCAGGGGCCTAAAGGCCCCTGCTCCCCCCAGCGCTCACGGCGCATACCCGTTCGCGCGGAACCAGTCTATCGCGGCGCGCATGGCCGGATAGACAGGCACAATCCGGAAGCCCAGTTCCTGCTGCGCGCGCGCGCTGGAGGCAAACATCTTCTTGCGCCCCATGCGCACCTCTTCAAGCGTGGCCCGCGGCTCTTTTCCACGAATCCGCCCCGTGATCCACTCCTCGAAAAACGCGTACGTCGCCGCAATGGCAAACGGAATCTTCGTCCGCGGCGAAGGAATCCCCGTAATCGCCGACATCTTGTCGAGAATCTGCTTGAGCGTGAGGTTTTCGCCGCCCAGGATGTACCGCCGGCCCGGCGTTCCTTTGGTCAGCGCCAGCACATGCGCCCGCGCAACCTCGGAAACATCGACGAGATTCAGCCCCGTGTCCACGTACGCGGGAAACTTCCGATTCAGAAAGTCTACAAAGATCCGCCCCGTCGGCGTGGGCTTGGCATCATTCGGCCCGATCGGCGCGGTGGGATTGAGAACGATGACCTGCTGCCCTTGTTCCGCCGCCTTCACCGCTTCCTGCTCGGCCAGAAACTTCGACCGCTTGTAATGCCCCACCATGTCGTCGAGCGAGACCGGCGTGTCCTCGTTGATGACGATGCCATCCGTGCGGAAGTGCATCGTGGCTACGCTCGAGGTGTAGACACACCGCTTCACGCCGGCCTCGCGCGCCAGCCGCAACAGCGCGCGCGTGCCGTCCACGTTTGCCCTGTACATCGCCTTGGGATCGGGAATCCACAGCCGGTAATCGGCGGCCACGTGCACCACTGCGTCGCAGCCTTGAAGCGCCGGCCGCAGCGATTCTGGATCAGACAAATCGCCCACATGCGTCTCGCCCTTCCCGCCCAGATTGATGCCTTCCAGATTTTTCAACTTGCTCGTCTTGCGCACCAACAGGCGCAGATCGGCGCCTTCGGCAGCCAAAGCTTTGGCCACATGATGCCCGAGAAAGCCGGTTGCACCCGTGAGAAAGATTTTCATCGCCTTAAATCTCTAAATTCATCTTAAATCAGTGTTTAGTATCGCCAGGCCGGTAACCGGGCGGCGGCCGAAACTGGCCCTATAATGCAAAAATGCATTACAATAAGCAAGGCAGGAGCGGCTTATGGCTATCGTGAGCACAACGTCGCGGGGACAGGTGACGCTCCGCAAAGAAATCTTCCAGCATGTCGGGATCAAACCAGGAGAAAAATTGGAGATCGAACTGTTGCCGGGAGGCGAATTCCGCGGCCGGGCGGTGCGGAAGAAGGGCAGCATCACCGAGTTTGCCGGCTGCCTGAAAGGCAAGACGAACGTAAGGCTCACGATTGAAGAGATCAACGAGGCAATCGCCCAAGCGGCAACCGAGGCCGGTATGGCAGGTCTGAAACGGTGAAAATCATTGCAGACACAAACGTGTTGCTCCGGGCGGCGCTTCAGGACGATCCGACCCAAGGCGCTAAAGCAAAGCGCCTCTTGGAGGAGGCCGAACTGGTTGTCGTCAGCCGTCACGCGCTCTGCGAGTTCGTGTGGGTGCTCCACCGCACCTATAAGCTGCCCCAGGCACAGATCGCCACGGCAATGTCCAAGCTGCTGAACTCTGAGAACGTAATCGCGGATGACATTGCCATCGATGCCGGTTTCAAAGCGATGAACGCAGGCGCCGACTTTGCCGATGGTGTGATTGACTACGAGGGACGCTGGCTCGGCGGGGAGACTTTTGTAAGTTTCGACAAAAGAGCCGTCGCCGCCATCGCAAAGTTGGGACGCCAGACCAAGCTGCTGGCGTAGTCGATGGGCCGCGCCGCTACTCCAGCTTCTCCGGATGCAGCCCAATCTGCGTCTCGCCCGCGGCCTTGCGCTCGTTGTAGGCCTTCACCCAGTCTTCCCAGTGCTTGCCCGCGGCGCGGTCTTTACCGAACTCGAGCCGCGCGATCTCGGCGTAGCTCAGCTTGAGCTTGTCATTCGACTTCGGCGAAAAATACTGCACCCAGCTCCCGGCCAGCGTGGCGCCTGTCTGCCGGTTGAAGATGTAGGCCTCGATCCTCTCGCCGCCTTTCGTGGTGATGGTCACGTCGCCGCGAAAATCGAAGGCTTTCTCGAGCGCGCGCTTGAGGTCGTCCTCGCCGGCCAGCTCCGGAACCCAACCTTCGAGTTGCTCGTGTTCCGTGCCGGGCGCAAGCTCGAGCGCTTCTACCTGTTCACGCGTGTACTTGAGCACTTCGGCGCTCATGCGCGCGTCTCCTCGAGCGCGCGACCGGGCCGCGTAATTTGCACCAGCGAAGCGGGCCCGTGCGGCATGGGCTCGTTGAGCAGGTTGAGCGCATGCCGGTCGGGGTAGCGCGAGAAGCTACCGCGCACCATGGCCCAGAACCCTTTGAGCGAGCCAAAGCCGTCAATCACCGCGCTGGGCTCGTAGCCGCAGCTCACCATGCAGTTGGCGCACTTCGGATTCCCGCTGCCCACGCCGTACTCTTCCCATCTTGTGGTCTCCAGCAGCTCTTTGAACGTGTCCGCATATCCGTCCTGCAGCAGATAACACGGCCGCTGCCAGCCGAAGATGTTGTACGCGGGCGAGCCCCAGGGCGTGCAGTCGTACTGCCGGTCGCCCATCAGGAACTCGAGAAACAGCGGCGACATGTTGAACTTCCAGCTCTTCTTCCGGTTCGACAAAACGGCACGAAAGAGCCGGCGCACGCGCGCACGGCCCAGGAAGCGGTGCTGGTCGGGCGCCTTCTCGTAGCTGTAGCCGGGCGAGAGCACAATGCCCTCGACGCCCATGGCCATCACTTCGTCAAAAAATGCGCGCACGCCGTTGGGATCAGTGCCATCAAAGAAGGTGGCGTTCGTCGTAACGCGGAAGCCGCGCTTCACTGCCTCTTTG
>JASHUF010000549.1 GCA_030040175.1 Acidobacteriaceae bacterium | reverse complement strand
GAAGACCGAAGGCCGGAGCGGCGATTTCCCCGGGGACGGAAAAGTTGTACGCGGGAGCCGCTTCCGTGGGAGTACGGCCGCGGCGCGCCGCTTGGCCTGCAGCAAGGCGGAGCTCCCGGGGGGTGCGCTCGGCCGAGAGGCCCGCGGGGAGCGTGAGATGCTGTCCGGCGCGGCCGTGGAGAGCGAGCGAACGCAGCGACTCGGTGGCGGCGAAATCGAGCTCGGAGCCGAGCTGGCTGGCGGCGTGGCGCAGGAGGCGGCGCTGGAGGGCGGGCTCAAGCGCGGCCAGGCGCGCGCAATCAAGTCCGCATCCGGGGGCGAGGCCAGCGCCCGAGGCGCGGCCTCCGCCGCGGACGGGTAACCCAGGCAGGATCAACTGCGGAGCGATGCGCGTAACCTCGGCCAGCCAGAAAGCCTCTTCGTCGCGGGCGAGAGCGGCCATGTGCGCGAGATGCGCGCGGAGCTGCGGGTTCCAGGCTTCGAGCAGCGGGAGCAGCTCATGGCGGATGCGGTTGCGGGTGAAGGAGAGATGGCGATTCGTGGAGTCTTCGCGCCAGGGCTGGCCGAGGGCGTGGAGATAGGCCTCGATCTCCGCGCGGGTGACGCCGAGCAGCGGCCTCAGAATCTGGCCGCCGCCCGCTCCCGCGGTTTCGAGTTTCGGAGAAATGCCTGCCAGGCCTTCGGTCCACGCGCCGCGCAGGAATTTGGCCAGGACGGTTTCAGCCTGGTCGTCGAGGGTGTGGGCGGTGGCGATCGCGTCCATGGGAATCTCGTCCAGAAGCTGTTGAAACCATGCGTACCGCAGGCGGCGCGCGGCCTCTTCGATGGACTCGGCGCGCTTGCCGGTGGAGGGGTGGGCGCGGGCCTCGGCCGCGGTGTCGACGCGGGTGTGGTGAAACGGGAGACCGAGCTGGCCGGCGAGATCGCGGACGAGGGCGAGGTCCAAGTCGGCTTCGGCGCCGCGCAGGCCGTGATGCAGGTGAGCCACATGCAGCACCAGTCCCAGTTCCCTGCCCTTTACCGCATTCTGTTCGACGAGCGCGCGCAGGAGGGCCACCGAGTCCGCGCCGCCGGAGACGGCGACGGCGAGGCGAAGGCCGGGACGGAGCAGCTTGGTGTCGATGGGGAGTGAGTGCGCCACGAGTTGGATGATAGAAGCTTCTAGCTTCTAGCTTCTAGCTTTGAGCTTTTAGGCTTTGGCTTTTGAAGTCCGGCTTTTGAGGTTTTGGGAATTCTCCGACATTCCGAAATGCTTTGATGGCGGATGCCCGGCCGGCTCATCGTTTATCTTCGAACAAACGATGACGCTAACGACACGTCCGGCTACGCTCGCCGACGCCGCCCTGATCACGGCGCATCGCCACGCGATGTTTGCCGAGATGGGCAAATACGCGCCGCAGTCGCTGGAGCGGATGAACCCGCACTTCACGCCCTGGCTGGAACGGGTGATGGCTGCCGGGCGCTATGTGGGCTGGATTGTCGAGGACCAAGGGCAGCCCGCGGCATCGGCAGGATTTTTTGAACTCGACTGGCCGCCGCACCCGCTCGATCCGGCGGGGACGGCGCGCGGCTACCTGCTCAACTTCTGGGTCGAGCCGGCCTATCGGCGGCGCGGGCTGGCGCGCGCCCTGGTGCGGGAGGCCCTTGCCGAGTCGCGGAGGCGCGGATTGCTGGTGACGTCTCTGCACGCTTCGGCTGCCGGACGGCCGGTGTATGAGAAGGAGGGCTTCCGCGCTTCGGTGGAGATGCTTTTCGTTGAAGGCCGGCCATCTTAAGGGCACTGCGCCGATGTATACTCCAGCCGGTATGCAGGTGTTTGCCATTTTGCCGGCGGCGGGATTGGGAACGCGCATGGCGGGGGCGCAGCCAAAAAGCCCCTCCGATCCAATCGCGCCGGGCTCGCCTGCGGGCGCGCCTCCCAAGCAGTTTCTGGCACTGGACGGCGTGCCCATCCTGATTCACTCGCTGCGCACGTTTGCGGCGGTCAGCCGGGTGACGGCAATTTATGTGGCCGTGCGCAGGACGGAGATGGAACGCGTGGAGGCACAGGTGGCCGAGCACGGCTTCAAAGGACGGGTGCGGGTGGTGGAGGGCGGGGAGAAACGGCAGGAGTCGGTGGCCAACGCGCTGGCCGCGCTGAGCGCCGAAGCCGACGATATTGTGCTGGTGCACGACGCGGTGCGTCCGCTGATCGACACGGCCACCATCGAGCGCACCATCGATGCCGTGGCCAGGCATGGAGCGGCGATTGTGGGACTGCCGGCGGTGGACACGATCAAGCAGGTGGAGCGCACCGCGCACGGAGCCCTGATCACGGCGACCATCCCGCGCGAGGTGGTGGTGCTGGCGCAGACGCCGCAGGGCTTCCGCTACGGGCTGCTCAAAAAGGCCTTTGCCGAGGCCACGGCCGACGGCTTTGTGGGCACCGACGAGGCCAGCGTGGTGGAGCGCGCGGGGCTGCCGGTGGCGGTGGTTCCGGGTTCTCAGGTTAATCTGAAGATTACGCAGCCGGGGGATCTGGAACTGGCGGAGTTCTACCTGAGGCAGCGGCGCTAGCGGGGCGAGCGGGGCTAGCGGGGTTAGCGGGGTTAGCGCTTCCCACCCTAGGCGCAAAAACAAAGGCGCGCCGAGGGTGGGGCACCCGGCAGAGGGAAATCCGGCGCAGCTTCAATTCCCCGGAGCGGGGCAGCCTCCATCCGCAAAGCAGACGATCTGCGGTCGTCTCGTTGAATTTCCTGATAAGAATAGATAGGGAGTTGGGCGAAGAAGGCATTCAAGACTGGCGCAATCGACGATGGAAACACGCATTGGCATCGGCTGGGACTCGCATGTGTTCAAGGCGGGGGTACCGCTGCGCCTGGGCGGGATGACGCTGGAGCATCCGGAGGGGCTGGCCGGGCACTCCGACGGCGACGTGCTGCTGCACGCGATTACCGACGCGCTGCTGGGCGCGGTGGCCGCGGGCGACATCGGCAGCTTTTTCCCGGCCGGCGATCCGCGCTGGAAGGACGCCGACTCGGCGATTTTTCTGAACCTGGCACTCGAAGAGCTGCAGCACGCGGGATTCCGGATTGTCAACGTGGATACGACCCTGGTGCTCGCGGCGCCGAAGATTGCGCCCGTTGCGGGCGAGATGCGCGCCCATGTGGCCGATTTGCTGTGCGTGAGCCTCGACCAGATAAGCATCAAGGCGAAGACGCCGGAGGGGCTCGGCCTCGATCACGTGGCGCAGTGCCATGCGGTGGCGCTGGTGGAGCGGGTGCAGGAGCCGGAAGAACTGAAGAGCATGACCGAGGTGATTGAAAGCCAGAAGCAGCTGGAGGATGTGGTGGACGATCTGCTCGCCTCAGTGCACGGGGTGCCGAAGAAGCGGACGGTGGAGCCGGTGTACGACACAGAGGATATTACCTAGAACCGGTTGCAGGCGTTTTCGATTGCGCATCGGCGCGGCTGGCATTAGCTTAGCTGCGAGTTTCCATTTCAATGCAAGAGGTATGCTTATGCATCTGTTCATGCTGCTGGGACAAAATCAGCTCGACCCGGCCATGATCCGGCACATGGTGATGGCCATGATCACCATCCTTCCGATCATCATCGCGGTGTCGATTGCCATCGTCATGCTGCCGTGCTGGCTGATTCTCAAGAAGGCCGGCTTCTCACCGTGGCTTTCGCTGCTGTGCATCTTCCCTTCGCTGGGCACGCTGATTGTGCTCTATGTGCTCGCGTTTGCCGAGTGGAAAGCGAAGCCCGCACAGGT
>JASHUF010000548.1 GCA_030040175.1 Acidobacteriaceae bacterium | reverse complement strand
ATGGCGCGGGCAGGGGAGCTTGATGAGGAAATCGCCCGGGTTTCCGTTGCCGTTATAGACCAGCTCGACCGAGTGGTCATTGGGAGTTTCCAGGTAGGGTTGACAGGGAGCGTGGCTCAGGTCGAGGTTGAGGATTCGATAGTGTCCTGGAGGAAGCAGGACAGGCTTGACCACGTCGCCGGGCAGGCAGGAAGCGGTGGCCGCGCGCAGAAGCGCGGCAGTGCTGTCGAGGGTGCCGCTGGGGTCGGCGCCGAAGTACCGGGCGTCGAGGACTGTAGTATCGGACGGCAACAGAGCCGGCGGATTGCCCGAGAGGCCTGCGGGACGCTCGTCGCGGAGGGAGCACTGCGGGCAAAGCGGGGGCAGAACGCCGGCCGGCGTGGAGCCGAGCGCTGCGTCGAGGACCATCACGCAGGGCACGGTGAGGCTGGGGTTGCACGCTGCCATGGCGGTCGCGACCTTGGCGCCGATGTCGCCGCCCGGGAACGCGCTGACCTTGATCGCAGCTGGTACCGCCACGGCGGTGGATTGGGCATTTCCGCGTGCGACGTACAGACCGAACGCAAATGCGAGAACAAGGGTGAAACTCTGCATGAACTCACCTCAGAGGAATGGCCGCGTGGCTGCGGCTTCACCGGACAACGCAGACCAGTGTACGGCGGCCGAAGGAACAAAGGGCCCCGGACGTGAAGTGCGGTCAATTTCGATAAGATATGTCCGATAACAGATATTCTGTATAGTTAAAGCCGCGTTCTTGAGAGCTATCCTATCTCCATGGTAGAAAACAGATTGCTCGCCGTGGCTTTGACCCATGTTCCCTTCGAGGATCTCGGTTCCCTGCAGCCGGTTTTGCATGAACGCGGCTTTGCGGTCGAGATGATCGATGCGGCCACGGCGCCGTTTCCCCTGCAACTGGCCGCGCTCTGCGAACTCCTGGTCGTGCTCGGCGGGCCGATCGGCGTGTACGAGACGGACGCGTATCCGTTCGTTGCGGGCGAGATCGCGTGCATCCGGCGCCGGCTTGAGGCCAAGCGGCCCGTGCTGGGAGTCTGCCTGGGTGCGCAACTGATGGCTGCGGCAGCGGGCGCGCGGGTGTACCCCGGAGCGGCCGGCGCGGAGATCGGCTGGAAGCCGATCGCTTTCTCCGGGTCGCGCGAGCCGCCGGCGTGGTTTACCCCATTGTTTGAGGAGGGTCTGGCGGTCTTTCACTGGCACGGCGATACCTTTGACCTGCCGGAAGGCGCGGAGCCTCTGGCCAGGACCGGCCAGTATGAGAATCAGGCGTTTTCGCTCAACGGCAATGCCCTTGCCCTGCAATTTCACCCGGAAGTGACGGCGCTGGGTCTCGAGCGCTGGTACGTGGGCCATGCGGTCGAGTTGACCAAGCGCGGCCTTTCCGTGCCGGCGCTGCGCGCGGCGGGCATTGCCAACGCGCCGCGGCTGATGGAGGCAGCGCGGGGGTTCTGGAATGGTTGGCTCAACTACATCTTGTAGCGGCCCAGGTCCTCGTCGTTGAGGCCCTCGAGCCAGCCGCGCAACTGCTCGGCGGTGGGGCCGTCGGGCGGGCCGGAGGTGTTGAGCTTGGCGCTCTGCATCACGTGCTCGGCCACGAAGATGGGACAATCGGCGCGCAGGGCGAGGGCGATGGCATCAGAGGGGCGAGAATCGATGGCAATGGCATCATTGCCCTGCCGGAGCCATAAGACCGCATAGAACGTATCGTCTTTAATCTCTGTAATTACAATGCGTTCAAGCTGAGCATTCAAGTGACGCATGAGATTCCGGGCGAGATCGTGCGTCATGGGGCGCGGCGCAGCCACCTTCTCGATCTCGATGGCGATGGCGTTGGCCTCGAAGATGCCCACCCAGATGGGCATGACGGTATCGGAGGCTACGTCCTTGAGCACCACGATGGGCATGTTCGTAGCCGGGTCCATCATCAGGCCGCGTATTCTCACCTCGATATCCATAGTCCCCCTCTTCCCCCTTAGATGGATTCGCCGGTCAGACTGTTGGGATAAGCTCCCGTAATGCGCACTTGGCAGTAGCTGCCGGGCGCCGGAGCGATGGGCTGGCCACAGGTAAAGTTGACGGCCTTGTTCTGGCTGCTGCGGCCGGCCACCTGGCCCCGCGCGGGATTCAGACCCTCAACCATCACTTCCATTTCCTCGCCGATATGCCTGGAATAATTGGATCTTTGAATTTCGCGCTGGCGGTCCAGCAGCACCTGAAGCCGGTGCGCCTTTTCGCTCTCGGGGATGGCGTCGATCATAACCAGCGCGGGTGTGTTGGGACGCGCCGAGTATTTGAAGGCGAAGACGCAATCATATTGAACCCGCGCCAGCAGGTCCATGGTGTCGATGAAGTCATCTTCGGTCTCGCCGGGAAAGCCAACAATAATATCGGTAGAGAGCGAGATGGAGCGCCGCGCCGACCGCATCCAGGCGATGCGCTCGAGGTACCAGTCAGGCGTGTACTCGCGGGCCATCTGTTTAAGGACGCGGGCGGAGCCGGACTGCACGGGCAGATGGACGTGGTCGCAGAGAGTGGGCACGGCGTCAATGGCGTCGACGATGTCGCGGGTGAAGTCGCGCGGATGGCTGGTGGTGAAGCGCACCCGTCGAATGCCGGGGACCTGGCCTACGGCAGCGAGGAGCTCGGCGAAGGACAACTTCCCTTCCGGATCGCGGTAGCTGTTCACGTTCTGGCCGAGGAGCTGAATCTCGGTGTAGCCGAGATCGGCGATGCGGCGGGCCTCGGCGAGGACGGAGGATGAGGTGCGGCTGCGCTCCTTGCCCCGCGTGTACGGCACGACGCAGTAGGAGCAGAATTTGTCGCAGCCCTCAATGATGGTGATGTAACCCCGGTAGGGATTCTGGCGCGCAGTGAACTCGGTCTCGAAGGTCTCGTCGGTCTGGCGGTCGTCGAGGCCGGTGATGCGGCTCTCGCCGGCTTCGAGGCGGGCGATCATCTCGGGCAGCTTGCGGTAGGAGGCGGAGCCGGAGACGAGGGAGACGAACGGCGCCTTCTCGAAGATTTTTTCGCCCTCCTGCTGGGCCACGCAGCCGAGAACGCCGAAGCGCTTCCCTTCCTTGTATAGTTTTTTGTAATCGTTGAGGCGGTGGAAGACCTTCTGCTCGGCCTTGTCGCGGATGGAACAAGTGTTGTAGAGGATGAGGCCGGCTTCCTCTTCCGACTCAACCTGGCGGTAGCCTTGCTGCCGGAGCGTGCCGATCACCTTCTCCGAGTCGTGGGCGTTCATCTGGCAGCCGAAGGTCTCCAGGTAGAATGTCTTCTCGGTCGCCATGATTCAAGTATAGCGTCGATGCGGCGCGAGGTTCCGGCGAAAATGGCTGTCCGCCGGAATCCATGGGACGACCGCGCGGGCGCCGGAGCGGAATTTCAGGGGGGCTTCAGCGAATGCCGGCGTGGAGGTAGGCGAGCAGCGCGGCCATCTGCTCCTGATCGAATCTTCCGGCGAAGGACGGCATCATGCCCCTGCCGGAGAGGATGGTGCGCTCGACGTTGAGATCGGTCGCCGGCGCGCCGCTGGGCAAAGCCGTGTGGTCGAAAACGCCGTGCAGATTGGGCGGGACTTTCTTGAGAGCGAGATCGTTGAGTTCGTGGCAATGGGCGCAGCGGTCGTTGTAGAGGCGCTGGCCTTCGCGCTGCTGCGCGGTGAGCGGCGCAGGCGAGTGGCAGCCGGCGAGGGTGAGGGCTGCGCAAAGCGCAAGTCCAATCGAGACCCTTCGATATGCAATCGGCACAAGTCGAATTGTAGGCTGGCGGCTTCACCTTCGTTTTCCTTACCGGTATGCTGGACGCATGGAGCTTCCTTCTTCGAGCGAGATCAACGCGGCGCAGGCGATCGTGTATCGATATATGCCGCCCACGCCGCAGTACACGTGGCCGCTGGTCAACGCGCGGCTGGGAGCCGAAGCGTGGATCAAGCATGAGAATCACTCGCCGGTGGGCGCGTTCAAGCTGCGCGGGGCGCTAGTGTATCTTGACCGGCTCAAGCAGCAGCGGCCCGGGCTCGCAGGCGTGGTTGCGGCCACGCGCGGCAACTTTGGCCAGGGCGTGGCCATGGCGGCGCGGCTCTACGGATTGAAGGCGGCCATCGTGGTGCCGCAGGGCAACAGCGCGGAGAAGAATCGCGCCGTGCAGGCGCAGGGCGCGGAGCTAGTCGAGGAGGGCCACGATTTTCAGGCAGCGTTCGAGTTTGCGCAAAGGTTGGCAGAGATGCGCGGGCATGCATTTGTGGAGTCGTTCCATGAATGGCTGGTGCAGGGTACGGCAACCTACGCGCTGGAGCTGTTTGAGGGCGCGCCGGCTCTCGAGCGGGTGTATGTGCCCATCGGGCTGGGGTCGTCGATCTGCGGTGTGGCTGCGGCGCGCAACGCGTTGGGATTAAAAACCGAGGTTGTGGGCGTGACTGCGGCGCGCGCGCCCGCCTATGCACGCAGCTTTGCCGCGCGTACGGTGGTGGAAGCGGCGGCGGAGACCGAGATCGCCGATGGCCTCGCGGTGCGCCGGCCGAATGCCGAAGCGCTCGCGCAGGTTCTGAAAGAAGTCTCACGAATAGTGGAGGTCACGGACGAAGAGATTCGCGAGGCCATGCGCGCGCTCTACGAGGACACGCACAACGCGGCCGAGGGTGCGGGCGCGGCGGCGATGGCGGCGGCGATGAAGGAACGCGCAGAACTTGCCGGGAAGCGGGTGGGCCTTGTGCTTACCGGCGGCAACGTGGACCGCGCCGCGTTTGCCGCCGTTTTGGACGGCCGGGAGGCGCATTGAAAAAAGCGGAAGAGAACCTGCGGCCTATGGCGCACTCCGCCTCGAATCGCTGCTTTGGCTGCGGACCGGCGAATGCGGCGGGGCTGCGGCTTGAGTTTCTGCTCGCCCCGGACGGCGGGGTGGTGACGATGCCCACGGTGACCAGCGCGTTCGAGGGCCATCCCGGCTATCTGCACGGGGGCATCATTGCCACGCTGCTCGATGAGGCGATGAGCAAAAGCGCGCGGG
>JASHUF010000547.1 GCA_030040175.1 Acidobacteriaceae bacterium | reverse complement strand
CCGGTCTACAGCAATTGCGAAAATGCTATAGGCGGCTGTGACCGCCGCTCCAAAAATCTCGATTTGTCCTCCTGACGGCAAGGGAACTTGGATCCGCGGGACGCACGCGGGCCACAGGTCGACCTATCTCTTCCACGCCACGCCGGGCCGGGCCACGGCGTACATCTCCGCACCGATCTGGTCGAAGAGCCCCAACGAATCGTCGCCCACCTTGTACAGATCGAAGTGCGTGCGGCCGGGCAGATATGTGAAATGAGCATCGGCGTGGAGTCCCGCGAGCACGGCGTCGAAGTGATGCGCTGCGCCGTCCAGGTAAAACGTGTCTGCGGTGCCCACCAGTACGTGGATTTTGCCTTTGAGAGCCGCGCCGCGCTGGGCCCAGTTGGCCTCGCAGATGTGCGCGAGATCGTAGTGCTCACGCCAGTAGGCCGCAACCTGCGGATCGACGGCGCCGGTCTGCCGGTCAAAGAGCGGCATAGGCGCACCGTCTTTGCCTTTGGGCGAAAACACCCAGTCGAACGAGGTCATCTGGCCGCCGTACGGTCCCAGCACCGCCTCCAGCCGCGCGAGCTGCTCCATGGTCGCAATCACTTTCTCATGGTCGCGAAAGATCGGCCGCAGCGTGCCGTCCGGCTTGCGATAGAGATTGGCATGGGGATCGTAAAGGTCGGGTCCGGTGAAGTCGTGAAAGTCGCTTGGATCGGGCGACGTGGACCAGGTGCCGCCGAAGATTTGCGGGTAATTCACCTGCAACTGCAGCGTAGCCCAGCCGCCGCTCGAATGCCCATTGAGCAGCCGGCCCGGGGAATTCGCATCCATCCGGTAATGAGCCTCAAGGTAGGGGATAAACTCCGTTGTCAGCGCCGTTCCCCATGGCCCGTTGTTCACCGAGTCGGCAAATTCATGCGTGCCTTCGGGAAGCGATTCATCGAGCATGACCCAGATCATGGGCGGCATCTTGGCTGCGGCCATGCGCTGGCGGATGCGCATGCCCAGAATCAGCGCGCTCTCGATTCCGCCGCCGAAACCGTGCGTCCAGTACGCTGTCGGATACGTCGCCGCACCTTGCGCATCGTATCCCGGCGGCAGAATCACCCAGGCTCTCATCTTGACTGGACGGCCCCAGAAGCGGCTCAGCAAGGGGCTCTCGAACTCCTCAAGCTGCGCCGTACCGGGAGCGGCGCTGGCCCGCGCCTGCGCCAGCTCTGCGGCCCGCCCCGGATCTTCCTGCGGGTGTTCGTCCAGTGTAAGGCCGGGCTCTGCGCCGTCCGCGGGATTCCAGTTCCTGAGCGGAACCACGGCGCTCATCCAGTCCTGCGGCGAGCGCCCGCTGTAGTTGTAGGTGTGGTCCACATCGAGCACCGCCTGCGCCTCGTAGTCGCCCCGCGCCAGTTGCGAGAACGCCTGGGGATAAGCTGTCTCGTCGGCATCGAGGTCGACCGCCGCGCCGGGCGCGAGATCGTGAATCTCCAGTGCCGCAACCCACGTATCCTGCGGATGAAATTCCGTAATGTCGATGGCCGTGTCGCCCTCGCCCTGCTTCAAAAAGACCAGCAGCCGCCCGCTTACCGGTCGGTCAAGGGAAGAGGCCGCCTGCACCCGGAAGAAAACGTGCGCAGGATTCGCGGCCAACGCTCCCGGGACAGGCAGTTGGGAGGCGGTGATTGCACTGGCCAAAACAAGAATTGCATGGCGCACACACCCGGACCCGCCGATGCTCGGCATCGTTCCACCTCATTTTCTGATTCGGGAGCGATGATAGCAGCGCGCTGCCGCAGCATGCGAGCGGCGCGCCCAGGGGGAAAAACCGGAAACGGAAAGGGGCGAAGCCGGCTCGCTAACTTGCCGCTTCGCGCGCAGCGCGAAACCAACTCGCTGCCTCGCTCACATCAGCCGCAGCGGATCGACATCGACCACCAGGTTCCTCCGCGGCACCCCTGCCTCTTCTGCGTGCGCCAGCATCCCGCGCAGGGCCGCATTCAGCGCGCGGCGCGACCCGGATTTCAGAATCATGTGAAACCGGTACACACCCTTGATGCGCGCGATGGGCGCGGTGCACGGCCCCAGCACGCGCACCCCCTCCGGGGTGGTCTGGTTTGGGAGCAGGGACTTGGCAAGGGTAGACGCCCACCCCGCCGCCTCTTCGAGCTTCGGCGACTGCACCAGCACGTTGGCCAGCGCGCCGAACGGCGGGTAATGCATCCAGCGCCGGTACTTGAGCTCGCGCTCTGCGAAGGCGGCGTAGTCGTGCTCGACCGCGGCCAGAATTGCGTAGTGATCGGGATAGTAGGTCTGCACCACCACGCGGCCCTCGAGCTCGCCGCGTCCGGCGCGCCCCGAGACCTGCGCAATGAGCTGAAACACGCGCTCGGCGGCGCGAAAGTCCGGCAACGCGAGCGCATGATCGCAGCCCACCACGCCCACCAGCGTGACGCCGTGAATGTCGTGCCCCTTGGCGATCATCTGCGTGCCCACCAGCAGGTTGATCTCGCCCGCGTGCAGACGCGCCAGCAGATGTTCGAGGTCGTGGCGCCCGCGCACCGTATCGCGGTCCATGCGTCCGATGCGCGCGCCGGGAAAAATCTCAGCCAGCCGTTCCTCGCCCTGCTCGGAGCCCGCGCCCAGGTAATAGAGGTACTCGCTCTCGCACTTCGGGCAGCGCGCGGGCACGGTGCGCTTGTAGCCGCAATAATGGCACTCCAGCCTTTGTCCCGCGCGCGCCAGCTCCGCCTCCGCTCCCAGCGCGGATTTGTGATGCGTCAGCGCAATGGCGCAGTTCTGGCACTCGAGCTTCTCTCCGCAGGCGCGGCAGATCACGGCAAACGAATAGCCGCGGCGATTCAAAAGAATCAGCGCCTGCTCGCCCCGCTCCAGCGCCGCCCTTGTTTGCTCAATCAAAGATCGCGAAAAAAGCTCTTCCCGGCCGGTCTCGCGGAACTCGCGCCGCATGTCGATGAGCTCCACCTCCGGCAACGGCCGGTTCATGACCCGCTCGCCGAGCTCGAGGCGCGTATATTTTCCCTGCGCGGCGTTCCGCCAGCTCTCGAGCGAGGGCGTGGCGGAGCCGAGAACCGCCACGGCGCCGGCCAGCTTGGCGCGCATCACGGCCACGTCGCGGGCGTTGTAGCGCGGCGTCTCCTCCTGCTTGTAGCTCTGGTCTTGCTCCTCGTCCACCAGGATCAGGCCCAGCTTGGGCGCGGGCGCAAAGATGGCCGAGCGCGTGCCCACCACGATGGGCGCCTCGCCGCGGCGAATCCGCCGCCACTGCTCGCTGCGCTCCTCCGGCGTGAGCGCGGAGTGCAGCAGCGCCACGCGCTCGCCGAAGGCCCGGTCCAGCAGTCCCGCCATCTGCGGCGTCAGCCCGATCTCCGGCACCAGCAGGATGGACGAAAAGCCGCGATCGAGCGCCTGCTGCATGGCAGCCAGATACACCGCCGTTTTCCCCGAGCCCGTCACCCCATGGAGCAAAAACGGGCGAAAGGCGCCCAGCCCGGCCGTCAGCGCGGCCAGAGCCGCCTTCTGCGCCGCGTTCAATTCAATTGCCGCCGCCGTGGGCGGTAAGCCCCCCAGATGAAATGCTGCCGCCCGCTCCTCGATCCGCACCAGCCCGCGCCGCACCAGCGTCTGCAGCGTGGAAGAAATCGGATTCCGTCGTCGCAGCTCCGCCAGCGGCACCTCGCCGCCGCGCGCGGCCAGCTCGCCCAGGATCGCCTGCTGCTTCTTCGTCAGCTCGCGGCCATTGCCGCATGCGGACTCGGCCATCAGCACCGCAAACCGCTCCATGCGCCGCGCATCGCGCTCGCCGGCAAGCGTCTCGCGTGCGATCCATTTCCTCTTCACCAGCCTCGCAAGTACAGGGAGTGAAGCCGCGGTAGCGGTGCGCAGCGTGGACACCTTCACCGCCTCGCCCGATTGGAGCCGCGCAAGAACGCGCCGATCGAGATCCTGCTCCTCCACCGACAGCGCCTTGCCGCCTCTCTTGGGTGCCCCATCCTTGGCGCGCTTCGCCGGGGCCCCCACGGACAGGTCCTCTTCCGTGGGGTGGCTGGGCGCCAAGGGTGGAAGACCACGAACCTGGGTTCCCCATCCTTGGCGCCGGGTGCCCCCGGTCCCTCGCACCTGGGGACCGGGGAAGACACACTCACCCTCGTCCCCCACCGCCTCCGCCAGCACATCGCGCCCCAGGTCGGTAATGCGGTAGTAGACCGTGCGCCGCACCTCGGCCGTCAGCGGCAGCATGGCGCGCAGCACCTCGCCCAGCGGCGCAAGATAGTAGTGCGCAATCCATTCGGCCAGCTCGAGCAGTTGCTCGCTGAGCAGCGGCTCTTGGTCGAGAACGGCTTCCACAAAACGCAGCTCGAAATCGGCCGGCCTTTGCTCGCTGACGGCCGTGACCACGCCGATGAGTTTCTCCGTGCGAAACGGCGCAATCACGCGCGCTCCCCGCTGCGGGGATTGCCCCTCGCGCACCGCATAGGTGAAGGTACGGTCGAGCGGCACCGGTAAGGCGACTTCGCAGAAGACGGGCATGGGAAACAAGCTTCAGTGTAATGGCTCTCCGCATCGCCGCTTCCTTGCGGGGCGTACGCGGACGCCGATTTGTCATCCTGAGCGGAACAGGGCGCGTTTTGCGCTTTGTAGAGTCGAAGGATCTGCGGTTGTTCCTTTCAACGTGTGTTCGCTGCAGCCGCATGAATCAGGAATGGCCCCCGCACACCGCACGCCGTTTACAATTCAATCCTGATGAGTGCGAACGCAACCAACAACCCATCTTCCCCGGCCGGCGCGCCGCACCGCGCCGGCAACAGTGCGCGATCCCCAGGCCCCGTCACTCTCGCCATCGACATCGGCGGCTCCGGCCTCAAGGCCATGCTGCTCGATCCTGCGGGCAAGCCCTTGAGCGAGCGCCTGCGCGTGGATACGCCTGCCGTTTCCACGCCGAAAGCCGTCCTGGCCGCGCTCGACGGACTGGTCAAATCCCTGCCCGGCTTCGATCGCATCTCCGCAGGATTCCCCGGCGTGACCAAAAAAGGCGTCACCTACACAGCCGTCAATCTCCATCCCGGCTGGATGAACTTCCGCTTCCAGGAGGAGATCGAAAAGCGCTGGAAGAAGCCTGCCCGCGTGGCCAACGATGCCTCCGTGCAGGGATACGGCGCCATCAGGGGAGCCGGCGTCGAAATGATCCTCACCCTGGGCACGGGCGTTGGTTCGGCCATCTTCACTGACGGCAAACTCTGCCCCGGCCTCGAGTTCGGCCATCATCCCTGGAAGAAGAAAACCTATGAGGATTACCTCGGCCGCCGCGGCCTGGACAAGCGCGGCAAGAAGCAATGGAACAAGCTGCTCGGGGAAGCCATCGCGCAAACCGCCAGCACCTTCAATTGGGACCATCTCTACCTGGGCGGCGGCAACACCAGGAAGATCGACTTCGACCCGCCCAAAAACGTGACCATCGTCTCCAACGAGGCCGGCCTGCTGGGCGGCGTCGCCCTCTGGCGCGACACAGCTTGAAGCGCAATTGACAAGTGACAATTGGCGCTTTACGGTGTACCGTTGTGATCAGAAGCTTCAGGCATCGCGGCCTCAAACGGCTTTATGAATTTGGCGACCGGCGTGGGGTACGAGCTGATTTGTTGGACAGTATTGAAGACATACTCGCACGTCTCGACAGCGCCAACACAGCCCAGGCAATGAACCTTCCAGGCTATCGTCTTCACCAGCTGAAAGGCGATCTGAAGGGTCTCTGGTCCGTCTCGGTAAGCGCCAACTGGCGCATTGTTTTCCGCTTCGAGGGCACGGATGCGTTCGAGGTTGAATTGACGGATTACCACTAAACCAGGAGAGCAATGTCCATGCCGATGAAAGATCCGCCGCATCCTGGCCGCAGCATTCGCAACGGCTGCCTCGAGCCCTTGGGGCTCACGGTTGTCCAGGGTGCAAAAATCCTGGGCGTTACCCGCCAAACCCTTAGCAACGTCATCAATGGGAAATCCGGCATCAGCGCAGAGATGGCGATCCGCCTCACCAAAGCATTCGGAAGTACACCGGAGGCGTGGCTGGGAATGCAACTTGCCTATGATTTGGCGCAAGCGCGGAAAAATGAATCCAAAATCAAGGTCCGGCGGCTGCGCGCCGCTTGAGAAACCGCCAATAAAAGGCAGGTGGCCCCATTCCAACAGCAAGAGACCTTCGCGCCCCCATTCATCCACAGTTTGATCGTGGATGTGTGGGAGACCTGCGAACGATCGTGCTTTCCCACCCAAGCCGCAAAAACCGCGGCTTGGATGGGGCATTGACCATCATGCAATCATGAAGACGGAAGAGCTTGGCCGGGCCACCTGCCCACCCGCCATTGGTTATACGATTTTCCTTGTACGGCAAGGCGCGCGCTTAGGGGGAAACTGCGGTGAATGCGGACGAGTACCTGGCCAGTCGGCTGGAGCCCGAAATACAGTGGTACGACAGGAGAAGC
>JASHUF010000546.1 GCA_030040175.1 Acidobacteriaceae bacterium | reverse complement strand
CACCGCCGTGATCGGCGAAGAATCCGGCCACGTCGAGCTCCAGGCCGTACTGGCGCCAGGCCCACTGCCAGCTCGCCAGGCTCGTGCTCTCGGTGTCCATCAGCAGCCCGTCGAAGTCGAAGATGACCGCCCGGACTGACACGTCCCCAGTATGACCGGTGGCCGACCGGATCCGCATGCCGGTTTCGCCCGGCTTCGGCGGGCGTCGCCGGACCCTGGCTGCCCAGCCGGACCCCAATGGGGGGTACCTGCTGTTGCAAGAGCGGCATTGTCAAGATGTACCAACAATCCCGGCCGCAGAAGGAGCGCGGCGCACCGAGCCTCGGGTTATCCGCGTACTGGCCGGTCCGGGCGGCCGTTTCACAGATCGCGGAGACCCGCCGGCGTGCGCTAGATGCGGCATTTGCGCTACCCCCGGACGCCTCGGACCGGGCCGGCTCTTAGCCCGGCACATCCCCACAGGGCAGCACAGCTCCCCTGCTGTTGTAAGAGCGGCAATGTCAAGATGTACCAACATACGGTTCGTGATCTTCTGTCGACGCACTGACCTGGGCATATGCGCGCTGACGGGAGGGACGGCGATTGTTTGGCCGGTGTCCCGCGGCAGGGCGGGGGGCGGGGTCGGCTAGCCTGCCCCGGCGAATGGGCGGGCTCCTAGCCGCCCGCATTGGCCCGAGGGGCCGACGCCGCAGGGACCCGCCGCGCCTGGGTAAAGAATCGACGTCCCGGCTCCGGACCTGCGCCGGTGCCGTCTCGCGGCGGACTGGCTGCGTCAAGTCGCGACCGCCTAAGGACAGTTGCGGCAGCGTCCGAAGCGAACCTGGACTGGGCTACGTCTCTTCAAAGAAGTTCTCATCGACTCGCTTAAGAACGAAGGACTCTTCAACGGTCACTCCGCAGTCATGTTCGATCATGAGTGCTGCTAGTTCGGGCCCGTCGATCAGGACCAGGCGCGCGTTGACGCGGTCGGCATAGTCAACGGCCTGCGGGCTGAAGCGGGATGTCGTTATGAAGATGCCGCGACTGGCCTGCGCGCCGTGCAGTGCTCCGACGAACGCTTGGATGTCAGGGCGGCCGACGTGGTGGTCGGTGTAGCGCTTGGCCTGGACGTATACGATATCGAGTCCTAGTGGGTCCAGGCGTATCAGACCATCTAGGCCTGCATCGCCGGGGGAGCCGAGGTGTTAGGCGCGTGTTTCAAGTCCCCCATACCCCATCTTCACCAGCAGCTGAAGGACAAGCTGCTCCAGGAAGGCGGGCGGCTGCTTGAGAATGCGTGCGAGCAAGTCAGCTGCAACGGCAGAGTGGGCTGAGTCAATTACCTCGGCAATTGCCTCGCGCGGAGCTAGCTCGTCGGGCAGAGTGTCCCCGGTCGTCGAGGTGTCTGCAGCTTGCCCTTTGCGCTGCCGGGTACGAGCGCGGAACTCTTCGTATTCCGGAAACTGCCGCAGGACGCGCATGTCAACGCGGTCCGGAAATCGGGCCAAGACTTCTTGGCCTCGTGGCGTGATCTGGGTTATCCCCCGTGCGGGCCGGTCGAGCAAGGCAGCCTGTGCCAGATGTGTTATAGCCCATGCGACGCGGTTGGTGAAGAGCGGCTGCGAGCCGCTCGGCAGCAAGATAGCGCGCTCCTTCGCGGTCACATTCATCTGCTCGGCAAGGCGATCGCGAACCTCAGCGGCTGTGTGCGGCTGGTCGTCTTGATGGACCGCGAGGCAGGGTCGCATCAGGGACTGGAAGTCAGGCACGGGCATGAGATCTCCGCCGAAGAGCGACTTGAGCGATATCCGGCCGCACTGCAGCCTAGTCCGCAGCCGCCGAGGCGGGGCGGATTGTACTCATTGGTGGCGCTGATGCCCGCGCGCTGGGCCTACGCTGACGAAGGCGCACGCGGTCGCGGTCTCGTGTACGGACGGAGCCCATTTGGTACATCGGCAAGCCGTGCCGGGTTCAGGAAGCCGATCGATATCGATTCTCGATCTGACTTCGCAGCGTGGTACCCGGCCTGCAGTAGACGTGTTCTTGCAGTTCGTATCTGATACTCATTCATCGCATCGACCTGGTCGCCCGACAGCTGGGCTGACAGATCGGATCCGGCAAGGGCGGCTAGGCTATTCGGCCCGAAGGGCATTACTACGGTGATCGCGTCGTCCAGTGCCACGCCGCCTAGGACACCGAAGGATCCGCCGTCCGGGCTGATAGTCAGTGCGGGGACACCGCCGATGAGGAACTCGCCCTCTGCCGGGCTGAGCACCTCCAAGGCCGAGCTGTCTGCTCTGGCCACAGCTTGCTCAAGAAGTTGTTCGATCCGCGCGGAGCAATCGCCGTGATAGAAATCGTTCCCGAGTCGGCTCGATCAGCGGGCCGACCGGATAAAGGCCATGCTTTTTGTAGAAGGCCTGTTCCAGGAGCCGCCCGTCGCTGGTCAGGAATACCGAGCGGCCCGCTTCCTCTACCTTGGTCCAGATCATCTCGTGCACGACGGGCGCCTGAAGGCTGCGGACGAAATGCAGGGCGATGGTGCGTTTGATCGTTTCAACGTGTCCGCGCTGATCAAATAACGGCGGGCGGTGCGGCAGCCATTCGCCGGTCTGGATTCGCTCGCGGAGGGCAGCGCTAACAACCCGGTAGGGCGGGTCTGCGCTGCGCGGCATGCGGCTGACCGTAGGCGAATCGTGATCATCTGCGCAGTCTAGTGTGCGGTCTGTGCGTACTAGACGCTCTGTACATGGACCAGGCGGTATTACGGGCGCGGATGCGCGACGGGCGGCTGCAGCAGATCACCGAGCACATCGACCGGATCGAGCACGATCTATGCGAGGCGGCGCTATAGGACAGCCGGCCCGCATCCAGCCCCGCCCGCGTCGGGCCGAGCTATCACGCCGTCTGGCG
>JASHUF010000545.1 GCA_030040175.1 Acidobacteriaceae bacterium | reverse complement strand
CAGAAAGCCATCCTTGCCGTCGTGGCGCTCGCTTATCTCTCCACCTTCTGGTCCACGGTGCCGCTGGTGACCCTTCGCCACGCCGTGCTGCTTTCCTTCATGTGTGCCTTTGCATGGTTTCTTGCCAGCTACTATTCACCGTCGGAACAGATACGGCTTCTGCTTGCCGCGGGCGTCATCGTTTCCCTGGCCAGTATCGCGATGGTGGTCTTGTTCCCGCAGTACGGCGTTGCCTCCGGGGGTGAATGGAAAGGCGTGCTGGCGCATAAAAACCGGTTTGGACTGACAATCGCCTTCCTTTTTTCCGGACTCCCCTTTTGCAGGCTGTCGAGCGGGCGCCGCATCCTGACCGTGGCGCTTCAGGCTTTGCTTCCGGTTGGACTCATTCTCTTGTCGCAATCCAGAACCTCGTTGGTCATGGCCGTCATTCTGGTGGCCGTAAGACTCCTCGGCCCGCGGGCGGCGCGCATGCGCAAAGGCCAGATTCCGCTTCTGCTCTGCACCGCGGTATTCAGCGCAGTGATTGTCGCGCTCGTCGTCTTCGCCCGCGCCGGTCTGATTCTGTCCGTGCTTGGACGTGAAACCACGCTGACCGGACGGACGGATCATTGGTCCCTTCTTGCTTCCTTTGCAATTCAGCACATCTGGATTGGCTACGGTTACCAGGGATTCTGGACCGGAACCACAGGGGATTCCGGCAGGTTCATCGCCATGGTCGGCGCAGGCATGCGCGGCTCCGACAGCGGTTATGTCGACCTTCTCTTGCAATTTGGTCTCGTCGGCGTGGCCTTGCTCTTTGTCATCCTGGCGCTGTGCGCGCGAGACTTTCGGCGGCTTTTCCGCGAGCCCTTCGTCCCCCTCGCCGCGTTCTGGTATGCCGGGATCCTGGCCGCGATCGTTGTCGGAGATATCACGGAGACCATGCTCTGGGTCCCGAACGGCATTCTGACGTTGATGCTCGTGCTTGCCTGCGCCGGGTTAAGAAATCTTGCCGTTCCCCATCGCTATCCACAATATTCGCGTGCGGAACCGGATAAAGCGCAACTTGCCTGTTCGCTCGGGTCCGGGTGAGTTCCGGGCGCACATATCTTTTATCGGCGCAAAGTGCTCAACTCGATCGCCGTCATCGAATGCGCGGGAAAGACGTGATGAAGAACCGCCGCGCCTTCAAGCGGCAGCATGAGGCCGCTCGCTACCTCCCCCACACCGCGCGTTGCGTCCAGTCCTGGACCATTTACTTCCCAGTACCGCGCGCTCTTGGCCGCAGTGTCCGCAAGCCGGATCGTGGTTGGAATGGCCTCGTTTGCACTCTTGTTCAGGACCATCAGATAGATCGTGCTGTCATCGGAAGAAATGCTGGCAGAAGCCGTCAGCAGAGGATAAGCCGCATCGTGAGCGGACACATACTCTGTTACTGCCAGATGACTCACCTGCAATTTGCCGGAGACATTCGATCCTTGAGCAATCAGGCGCGCAGTCAGGTCGACTCGGGTGGTCTGCTCTTCAAGCCGGTATGTGCCGTCGAAATGCTTCCAATCGGTGGTGATCCCATCCACACCGATTCCCGAGTGAGTCTGGTTCCATCCGCGCGAGTCCATCAGTCCGATTCCCATCGGCACGGTGCCGCTGCCGGGGTCGGGCACGAATCTCGCGTCGAAGCTGACCGAGAACTCTACCGGCGTGCCGGGATCGACGGTCGGCCGGGGAATGCTGGCCAGGGTGGGATAAACACTGCGGTTCAAGTGGTCGAGATGGACGGTCACATCCGCCTTCTGCTCCCGGATCTGGACGTTGAGCACCCTGGGCCACATAGCGGCGGCTATCGAGCTGTAGGGGTCGAGATCGACAGCCTGAATCAGCCGCCGGTCTTCGGCCGCCGCGCCCCACGAAGCCTCCTCGCTGCCGGCCCCCGGAAATTCGCCCTGTGGCGAATCCGCATCGACCTGAATCAATTGCGCACCAAAGTGCCGGGCCCACAATTTGTAAAGCGGCAAGGCCGGTTCCTCGGTCTCCGCGCCGCCATCCGGGGTGCTCTCGTCGGTGCGCAGCATGCCGAACGCGCCATTCAGGAAGTTCCAGTAGTTTGCCAGCGCAATATGAAGCTCAGGCTTGAGAAAGACGCGAAGCAGATCTGCGCACTCCAGCGCGTTGGCATACGTGAAACGGAGATCGGGTTGATCCAGGGCTCCATTAAACTCAGTGATCGCCAAAGGAAGATCATGACCGAGTTGCTCGACGATCATGCGGTGATATGCGGCCAGACGTTCTTCAATGTGCTGCGGGGCGGCCATCATCGCCTGCAGATGCAATGCCTCGGGAGCACCGGTTTTGGGCCCCTGCGGCGCGTAGAGATGAAGCACGGCAAAGTCCGCGCTGGCTCCGGCCAGCCGGACAACGATGCGGTTCCACGCGCAATCTGCGTCGTTTCCTGGACCCGGCATGAGGACAATGCCGAGCTTGATGCCGGGATCCACGCTGCGCATGGCCGCGGCCGTTGCACCGGCATACGCCGCGTACTCTTCCGCTGTGTATTGGCGATGCGGAAGAACGCGATGATTGCCATGCATGCTCTCGTTGCCGAGTTCGAACCACCTCACGCTGTACGGCAGCGCGTGTCCCCACTGCACTCGTTTCATGGCCCACGGATGCTCCGGAGTCGCCGGGGCATTCAAGTATTCGACCAGGTTGGCGGCGTTTTCGGGCATCTGGTCGGCGGGTAAAGCGTAGTCGCTCACCGTAATCAACGGCGCAGCGCCGATCGCATCGCAAAGCTTTAGGTACTCGTCCAGGCCGAACAGCCAGCCTGCTGCTTTCGAATCCGGCCCGACTGCCTTGCGCCAATCGAAGTTGTGCGCCAGGCAGCCGCCCGGGTAGCGTAGCAGACTCATGCCGGCGTCCCGGCTCTCGCGCAATACCGGCGGAACAGGAATTGCCTTCTCCGGGTCCCAAAAACCATCGCCTCGTTGAATCAGATTCAGATCGGTGGTGTCGCTCGAAAAGATGCGCGCATTATCCGCGGCATCGATGTTCTGGCCAAATACGAGCCGATTTACCGCTGCTAATCTCTGCTTGGCATGGACGACGATCGTGGCGGACTGTTGCGCAACCAGCAGCGAAGGGGAAACCGCAGTGAGCATCCAAAGGAAAGCAAAGAAGCCAGCCTCAGGAAGCATGACACTGCGTTGTTTTGCCCGCCGCATATCGAAACCTGAGAGCGCCTTCGCGCTGGTCCGGCCCGGGATCGGCCCCGGCGAACCCAATGCCATGATCGGTCCTGCAGGCTTCATGAACAGAGCTTAACACGCGCAAATTTGAGTCGCGGACGCATCGCTTTCTTCTCAGACTCGCCGGTCCCTCGCGTGTGTCTGGCAGTCTCACCGCAAGCTCCGGCCGTCATGAGAGACCATCGCACCGGTTGCATCGAGCGTAACGCGAAGAAACCTGAGAGGAATATAGGATGAGTCGCAGGGTAGTCGGCAATGCCGCTTCCATGATGACGGTTCAGGCTGGAAGCTATCTTCTGCCGCTTGTTAATATTCCCTACCTGCTCCGTGTGATTGGTCCGGAGCACTACGGGCTTATCGCCTTCTCGCAGGCGGTGATGGCCTACTTTGTCACACTCAACGACTATGGGTTCAATCTCAGCGCGACCCGTGAGCTGTCAATCTGCCGCAATGACCGCGCGCGCCGCGCAGAGCTTTATTCCGCGGTGATGACGATCAAATGCGGCCTGTGCGCGCTCAGTTTTCTCGTCCTTTGCGCCTTGGTTCGCTTCGTGCCGCGCTTTCACAACGACGGCTCGGTCTTCTTTGCAAGCTTTGGCATCGTTGTCGGAACCATGATCTTTCCGCAGTGGTTCTTCCAGGGCATCGAAAAGATGTATTGGATTTCGATGATGAACCTGGCCGCAAACTTGACTTTTACTGTCGGGCTTTATATCTTTGTCCGCCGTCCATCGGACTTTCTCGTTGCAGCCGTGGTTCAGGCTGCGGGAAAGGTAGTGGCCGGAATTCTCGGCCTTATCGTTCTCTTCTCCACTGAGCACGTCAGGCTATCCCTTCCCACCATGGGGCAGCTTCGTGATCGTTTGTCGGATGGCTGGCACCTGTTTCTTTCCTCCGCCGCAGCCACGCTCTACACCAGCTCCAATGCGGTCG
>JASHUF010000544.1 GCA_030040175.1 Acidobacteriaceae bacterium | reverse complement strand
TGGACGAGCCGAGTGCGCACCTGGCCGCCATCGTCGAGTCATCCGGCGACGCCATCATCGGCAAAGATCTCAACGGCACGGTCACGGCCTGGAATAAGGGCGCGGAGAAGCTCTTCGGCTATACCGCCGGGGAGATGGTGGGTCAGTCGATCCGGCGATTGCTGGTGCCCGGCCAGGAACATGAGGAGGACGAGATTCTGCGCCGCATCGCCGGCGGCGAAACCGTTTGGCACTCCGAGCGCAGGCGGAGAAAAAAGAACGGCGAGGTGATTGCGGTCTCGGTCACCATCTCGCCCATCCGCAACAGCCGCGGAGAAATCGTGGGCGCCTCCAAGATCGCGCGCGACAGCACCGAGGCCAAACTTGCGGCAGACGCCCTGCGTGAGAGCCAGCAGCGGCTCACCGGCATCCTCGACTCGGCCATGGACGCCATTATCACCATCGACGAGCAGCAGCGCGTGCTGCTCTTCAATTCCGCGGCGGAGCGCATGTTCCGCTGCCCCCAGGCCGATGCGCTGGGAAGCTCGATCGAACGCTTCATCCCCGGCCGCTTTCGTGCGGCGCACGCGCAGCATATTCACAAATTCGGCCAGACCGGCATGACCAGCCGCGCCATGGGCGTGCTGGGCTCGCTGTGGGCCCTGCGCTCCGGCGGCGAGGAGTTCGAAATTGAGGCCTCCATCTCCCAGGTCGAGGCGCACGGCCACAAGCTGTTCACGGTGATATTGCGCGACATCTCGGATCGAAAGCAGGCCGAAGCCGCGCTGCGCGAGCAGGCGGAGATGCTCAAGATCTCGCAGATCTTCGCGCGCACCATAGACGGCCGCATCGTCTTCTGGCCGGAAGGTGCGCAAAAAATGTACGGATTTACCCCGGATGAGGCGCTGGGTGCCGTCTCTCACGAGCTCTTCCACACGCAGTTCTCCGAGCCGCTCGAAAAGATCGAGGAGCAACTTCTCCGCACCGGTCACTGGGAAGGCGACCTCATCCACAGGAGGCGCGACGGCGAGACGATCATCGTCTCCTCCGCATGGATTCTGCACCGCGACGCCGGAGGGAAGCCGGCGCGGGTCCTCGAATCGCTCGTGGACATCACCGCGCGCAAGCAGGCCGACGCCAAGCTGCTCGCGCAGGGAGAAGAGCTGGCGCGGCAGGCCGACGCGCTCGCCCGTTCGCAGCAATCCCTCGAAGAGAAATCACGCATGCTGCAATCGGTGCTTGACAGCATGTCGGAGGGTTTGGTCGCGGTGGACGAAAGCGGGAAGTTCATCCTCTGGAACCCCGCCGCGGAAAAAATCGTCGGCCTCGGCCCCTCCGAACTCTCTCCCGAGGCGTGGAATGCGCACTATGGCGTGTTTCTCCCCGACACGATAACCCCCCTTCCGCCGGAGCAAAATCCCCTGACCCTGGCCGCCGGCGGCCAGGTCAGCTCGTCGGTCATCTTTCTACGCAACGAGAAGATTCCCCAGGGCGCGTTCCTCGAAATCTACGCCAGCCCTCTCAAGGACAGGAGCGGCGCCGTGCATGGAGGGGTGACTGCATTTCGCGACATTACCGAGCGGAAACGAGCCGAGGAACAGGCGCGCCAGTCGGAGGAACGGTTCGCCAAGGCCTTCCGCTCGAGCCCCGTCCCTCTGTCCATCAGCGCAGTGGAGGACGGCCGGTACATCGATGCCAACGGCGCCTTCCGCAACATGCTGCGCTACGAGGTGGGCGAGATCGTGGGCCGTACCGACCTTGACCTCGGCCTCTGGGCGATGGAAGCGCAGCGCGCCGAAGTGCTGGGCAAGCTCCGCGACCAAGGACGTTTGGCCGCCTACGAAGCGCAGTTCCGGACCAAACTCGGCGAGAAGCGCCAAGTCATGATTTCGATCGAGATCATCGCCGTCGACGGCGCCGATTGCCTGCTCACTTCGGCCTTCGATGTAACCGAGACACGAAGCCTGGAGCGGCAGCTGGCGCAGAGCCAGAAGATGGAGGCCGTGGGCCAGTTGACCGGCGGCATCGCCCACGACTTCAACAACCTTCTCGGCGTGATCGTGGGCAACCTCGATCTGCTGGAGCGCCAGGTGGCCTGGAACGAAGCCGCGGTCAAGCGCGTGCAAACGGCCCAGCGCGCAGCCGGGCGCGGCGCCGAGCTCACCCGCCGGCTGCTCGCATTCTCGCGCCGCGAGACTCTGAATCCGGCGCCGGTGGCCGTTGAAGCAGCCATCCGCGAGATGGTGGAGCTGGCCCGGCGCACCATGGGCCCTGAGATCCGCATCGCCGCCCGCTGCGATGCCGACATGCCTCCCGTGCTGGCAGACTCGGCGGGCCTGGAGACGGCGCTGCTGAACCTGGCGCTCAACGCGCGCGACGCCATGCCCAAGGGAGGCTCGCTGGTATTCAGCGCCCACATCGCCGACCTGACCGGCTCCAATGCGCTGGTGCAGGCCGGCGAATTGCAGCCCGGAAAATACGCGCGCATCGCCGTCAGCGATTCCGGCGCCGGCATGTCGCGCGAAACCCTCGACCGCGCCTTCGAGCCCTTCTTCACCACCAAGCCGCGCGACAAGGGCACTGGCCTCGGCCTGGCCATGGTCTACGGCTTCATCAAGCAATCCGGCGGCGCCATCCGCCTGTACAGCGAGGTCGGCTACGGCACCACCGTTTCCATCTACCTGCCCCTGGCCGCGCAGCCGGCAGCCAGCGAGGCCCGTGCAGGGGCGATTGCGCCGGCGCGCGCCGACGGGCGGCTCTGCGGAACGGCCCTGGTGGTGGACGACGAGGCCGACCTGCTCGATATTGCCGATGCCTACCTCGCCGAGCTCGGCTACACCGTGATCCGCGCCGAAGATGCGGCCTCCGCGCTGGCCGTGTTCGACCGCGTCCCGGATATCGACCTGATGCTCACCGACGTGATTATGCCCGGCGTCATGAACGGGTTTGAGCTGGCGGAGAAGGTGCGCCAGATGCGCCCGGGGATCACGATCATCTTCACCTCCGGCTTTCCCGCCGAGGCCCTGGCCGAGCGCAGCGGCAAGCCGGAAGGCGGGCCTTTGCTGCACAAGCCTTATCTGCGCGCCGAGTTTGCCGATATGGTGAGAAAGTCCATGCGCGCCAGTCCGGGCGTCAATTGAGAAAATTCCAATGTTATCGGCGAGAGTTGAGAGCTGATGGCCAACGCTGACCGCATCCTCGTGATCGACGACGATCGCGACATTGGCGAACTGATCGCCGCCACCGCGGAATCCTTGGGGCTCCGCTGCACGGCCACAACCGATGCGGCCGAGCTGCCTGGTCTGCTCACGCCGGAGGTAAGCCTGATTCTGCTCGATTTGATGATGCCCCGGATGGACGGCATCGAGGTGCTGCGCCTGCTGGGCCAGCTTGGCTCGACCGCGGGCGTCGTCCTCATGAGCGGCATCAGCAAGCGGGTAATGGAAACCGCCGAAAAGCTGGCGCGGACCCTCAACCTGACCATTGCCGGCCATCTCACCAAGCCCTTTCGCCTGGCCGAGCTTGAAGATCTGCTGCGCGGGCACATTCCCCAGGTCAAGTCCGCCCCGGCTCGTCCCTGTCCCCAGGTCGAAGTCAGGGACGAAGACCTGCGCAGCGCCCTGCGCAACCGCGAATTCGTTCTCTTCTATCAGCCCCAGATCGATATCGCCAGCGGCGAAGCGGAGGGCCTGGAAGCGCTGGCGCGCTGGCGGCATCCGCGGCTGGGCCTGCTCCCGCCTGACTGCTTCATTCCGCGCTTCGAGGCCATGGGCGAAATGGACACCTTCTGCTGGCTCATGGCCGATCAGGGACTCGAAGAGGCGCGCCGATTCGCTTCCAACGGCCGTCCCGCGCCGCGCATTGCGCTCAACGTGTCGGTGCAGTCGCTCAAAGACCTGAAGTTCCCGGATACCTTCATCGGTCTCGCCGGCAAGCATTCGATCCCCGCCGAGAGAATCACGGTGGAGATTACAGAGAGCTGCCTGATGCAGGAGCCGTCTTCGGCGCTCGATGTGCTGACGCGCCTGCGCATGAAAAACGTGCAGCTTTCGATTGACGATTTCGGCACCGGCTACGCCATGATGCAGCATCTGGTCAACATCCCCGCCAATGAGCTCAAGATTGACAAGGTCTTTGTCGGGAACATGCACACCAATTCGAGCGACCGCGTGCTGGTGGAAAAAACCATCGAGATCGGCCACGAGCTGGGCATGACCGTGACCGCCGAAGGCGTGGAAACCCAGGCGCAGCTCGATTTCCTGCGCCGCAAGGGCTGCGACCGCGCCCAGGGCTTCCTCTTCAGCCGTCCGCTGCCGCTCGAGGCCGCGAACGAATGGCTCAAAGGCCGCCGCGGGCGCGCCGCGCAAGCCTGAGGCGCGCCAGCAAGCCCGCACCGTTTCGCCTCCCGGGGCGCCGCCCAGGAGCGCCGGACCCCTTACACTGGACTTGGTGAAGCCCGAAGTCCACTCCATTCGCCCTGGCCGCAGGGAATTCCTCGCGCTCGCGCGCGAGCACACCCTCGTGCCCGTCTGCCGCACGCTTGCGGCCGATCTGGAAACGCCGGTCTCGGCTTTCCTGCGCGCCGCCTGGCAGGAACGCGAGTGCTTTCTGCTCGAGTCCGTCGAGGGCGGCGAGCAGTTGGGACGGTACACCTTTATCGGCCTCGCGCCCTTCAAGCGCATCGTTGCGCGCGGCCGCCAGATCGAGATCACCGAGGGCGGCAAGACCACACATCTTGAAGGCGACGTCTTCGACGTGCTGCGCCGGGCGCTTGCCGGCCACAAGCCTGCGCGCCTTGCCGGCCTGCCTCCGTTCACTGCCGGCGCCGTGGGTTACTTTGCCTACGACGCCGTGCGCCTTATCGAGCGCCTGCCGTCGACGGCCCAAGACGAACTGCGCATTCCCGATGCCTGCCTCCTCTTCTTCAACGAAGTGCTGGCCTTCGACCACGTGCGCAAAGAGATCTGGCTTGTGGCCACGGCCGACGTGCGCCGCGGCAGCCCCGGCGCGGCCTACGATCGTGCCGTTGCGCGGCTCGACGCCCTCGAAATGCGCCTGTCCCGGCCTCTGCCGAAGCTGACCGCGCGCAAGAGCGGCGCGCCGCGCAAGCTCAAGGTGAAGCACCGCACAGCGAAAAAGGAATTTCTGCGCGCAGTGGAGCGGACTCAAGAGTATATTCGCGCCGGCGATGTCTTTCAGGCCGTCCTCTCCCAGCGCTTCGACGTGGAGCCCGGCGTGGACAGCTTTCAGGTTTATCGCGCCCTGCGCATGGTTAATCCCAGCCCGTACATGTTCTTCCTGCGCTTTGCTCCCTACGCACCGCTTTCTGCCGCGAGCGGGTCAAAATCTCGAAAACCCTCGAAGAACTCGGCGCAAACCATTGAGCTGGCGGGCTCTTCTCCGGAGCTTCTGGTCCGCGTGCACCAGGGCA
>JASHUF010000543.1 GCA_030040175.1 Acidobacteriaceae bacterium | reverse complement strand
CTCGGGAACCGATACCGACGGAACCTCCTTCGCCTTGCCCGCGCTTTCAGCAACCGCCACGGCTAACGAAGAGTATGCTGGCTTTTATTCCTGCGACAGCTGTTCCACCATCTCCGGACCGTCCGGTCTCGGCGACGGGACCAGCCAGACAACCACATGGACGATCTATGACGGAGACGAGTCGATCGCCAGTGAGGGAACGTCGGTGCCCGCGGAGACGGCAACGGCGTCCACAGGCGGTAACTGGGTCGGCTTTGCGATCACGCTGGAGTGACGTGACGCAAAACGATCTCAAGGAACCTCTGCACGCACTTCTGATTTCGCAGCTGCTAAGCCGTTGCTGTGGAGATGGGACTTGTGCAGAGGTTCCTCGCGTGCCGGCGAGCTAATCGATTGGTCTCGGGTTGGCGCGCTCTCTGCGTCCTATCGAAGCATAGGCGCGCCTGAAGGATTAACCCGCCGGTTTACTTGCGTTTACTTGCAGACCGCTGCTGTCTGAACATATGATTTCAGGCGTGAATCTCAGGCACGGAACAGACCAATCACCGAGGCAAGAACTTCGTCATTAAGGCGTCAGGTGCATCGGGGTTCCTTCGCGCAGGACTTTCTGAGCCAAAAGTTTGGCAAAGTCGGCAAACGAGGGACCGTCTACCGCTGCGCGCATTCTGGAGTCCATTCTTCTGCCAGAAATTGGAGGAGCCTTCAACTCTCATAGCGAAGAACCCTATGATCCTGAAAGGTGCGGTGTTTCGACAGACGGCTATATCGATCTTGCAATCGACTCGATTCTCGGCTCCGATTTGACGCTTTATGACGGCATCCGGATGAATCCGCGTCTTGCGGATTTTGATTATCGGGCCGAGCCTCACAGGCTCAACGACCCAGGCAAGAGTCATGCGATCTCAATCTGCGATGTTCATCCGGATTCAGGCGGGCTCCTCCGACTCTCGAAAGCTGCTTGTCAATGGCCACAAGTCGTCATTTCAACTCGGCAAGAAGGACAGAGGGGATGCAGTCTGTTTGAATGCGGATTGGGTCTTACGGGACGCGGCAGGAACTATCCTTCGCCGGGCAAAACTGAGAACACGAATAATCCCATGTTGTTAACAGGAGAAGAGAGAGATGGACAGGCGAAGCTTCGGAAAATTACTGGCGGGAACCGTTACGGCGGCGGGAATTCCCCAGGTAAGCGCGGGGGAGCAAAAAACGCCAGGCGAGTCGAAAGGAAAAGCCTCCTTGCTTACCAGGCAATCGTCAGTCACGGATATTCCGCCGAATGGGGGCGGCGATGCGTGGGAATTGGTGATTCTGGATGCTGCGCCGCCTTATGAGACTGAGACCAACAGCTGTGCCGCCGCCGACATCGATGGCGACGGCAGAACGGAAGTGATCATCGGGGGAAACGGCTCGCTTCTCTGGTACCGGCCATCGACTTTTGAAAAGGGCGTCGTCGCGCAAGGTCATTTTTCCGTAGGTGTTGCGCTACTCGATATCGATCATGACGGACGAATGGAAATCATTGTCGGGAAAGAGAAGGGCGTCCGCTCGTCGCCGCAGGATTTTGAAAAGTGGAACCTATGCTGGTACAAGTCTGGCACGAGTCTGAATGCTTCTTGGACAGAACACATTGCTGACGATCAAACGGCAGGACAGCCCCATGACGCCATTTTCAGTGATCTGGATGGGGACGGCAAGCACGAGCTGGTGGTAAACGCCATGTATTCCGATACCCCGGGACTGTTTGCTTATAAGATTCCTCCAGACCCGCGGCTTCCCTGGAAGAAGCAGATGATCCAATCAGGTCTCGTGGCGGAAGGTACCGTAGCGGGAGACTTGGATGGAGACGGCAGGGCCGAAATTGTCAGTGGACCTTACTGGTTTTCGGCGCCACCGGCAGGCGCCTTTTCCGGGCAAGCATGGAAGACTCATTCCCTCGCGGCAGGCTTTCGTGAATTGTGCCGCGCAGCAATCGTCGATGTCGATGGCGATGGGCGTCTGGACGTGGTCCTCGTTGAGGACGAGTATCCCGATGGCCATCTGGCTTGGTTTGAGAACCGGATACAGACGGATCCGGAGCATCCATGGATCGAGCATCCGATAGACGCCCCTCTTATCTATTCCCATTCACTGAGAGCCTGGCGCGATGACAAGACGAAGCAGGTGCAAGTCCTTGCTGGAGAGATGAATGAAGGAGGGTGGGATGCTTCCTATGACTGGAACGCACGCCTTATTCAATATACGACGGTAGACGGAGGCAAGTCGTGGCGGAGCAATCTTCTCTATGAGGGCGAAGGCACGCACGAGGCGCTCCGCGTCGACCTGGACAGCTCCGGCACACACGTCATCTTCGGACATGCGGGGCAGGTAAGAAATGACCCGGGACACTTTACCGGATGGGTCCAGATGTTCCGTCCACGTGAGAAGCCGACCGTACTCTCCCAATACAAGCACCTATTTATCGATCGCGAGAAGCCGTACACGGGCATTGACATTCACGCAGTCGATGTGGACGGTGACGGAATGCTCGACATTGTATGCGGGGCATGGTGGTATAAGAACCCCCAATGGGAACGGCATCCGATTCCCGGAGTTGCGCAGATCATCAATGCTTACGACCTGGACAACGACGGAAGAAAAGAATTGATCGGCATCAAACCCAAGGCCGGCGCTGATCCCGGCAATTTCTATAGTGCCCTTTGCAGCGACCTGGTATGGTTGAAGTCCATCGATCTGGGCAAGGATCTCTGGGAAGAACACGTCATCGGGTCGGGCGATGGAGACTGGCCGCATGGAAATGCGATCGCGCCGCTGTTACCCGGGGGCCGAGTGGCGCTGGTCTGCGGTTATCACAACCACGCCGTCAATCCACCACAGATATTCGAGGTTCCGGACGACCCGACACAATCTCCCTGGAAGAAGAGTGTCATCGCCGATATTCAGTATGGCGAAGAGATGATCGCGTACGACCTGGACGGGGATGGCAAACTCGACATTGTGGCCGGACCGCACTGGCTTGAAAATTTGGGCAATGGCCGATTTGAGGAGCATCTCCTCATCGACCCTGACTATCTGGAATCAGAGAACCTCAAAATGATCTCCCGCATTGCCATCACAGATGTGAATGGCGACGGCCACCCAGATATTCTCTTCACCGTGGAAGCCGTCGACTACAACGTTAACAAGGCTTATTTCAGGCCGGTAGGCTGGCTGGAGAATACCGGAAGCCCGCAGGACAAGAAATTCAACGTGCACATCATCGACAGAATCCGCTCTCCGCATTCCATTGGCGTTGGAGATCTGGATGGGGACGGCGAATTGGAGGTCATCGCAGGTGAGCACGATCCGTTTCACCCATATCGCAGTCAAAGCCGGCTTTATGCCTACAAGAAGGTCGACTCCAAGGGAATCGCATGGAGCCGCTTCCCGATCGACAACAGGTTCGAACATCACGATGGGGCCAAAGTCGTGGAGTTGAGCCCCGGAAGGCTGGCTATCCTGAGTCACGCTTGGCACGAGCCAACCTACGTGCATCTATGGGATCGTTCGTAATCTCCGGGAATTGTCGCCCGCAGGAGGAAAGCGAATATTGCCTGGTTACTCGCATATGTCTATGGCGAGAACCACGGAGACCATCCGGCAGCATGCGTTGCGCCGGCTGAGGCTTTTAACCTTGCCGGCAGCCCCGGCGTCTTCGCGGAGCGCCGCGTTCGTAGATTCATGATACGGATGTACCTTTCGAACGGTCTGTTTTGATGGCTCGAACCCTCAGTGATCACCGCGTTGATCATGAGTTCATATCGAGCCCGAATTGGGGACATGGTTTGGACTACGTAAAAAACGATCCTGCGATTCAGCAGGCGTTTGATCGGGTCTTCGATTGCCTCAAGCAACACCTCGGGGGATAGAGAACGCATCCGGCAAGCGCTAGGTGAGCATGCGGAGGCGGCATCGGAATGAATGCGTTGCACACTGCCGTGGAAATCCGTGAGGCGCTTGCCGCAGAGAGGATCACAGCGCCGAATTTCCTGCTGCGCCGCTGGCAGCAACTGAGGCAATCCAATGAACAGGCGCACGACCCGGCCTGGATCAGCTTGGCCAGTGAGGCGCAACTCGAAGCGCAGCTCGCGGCGCTGAGGTCGCGCGATCCTGCGCAATGCCCGCTATATGGAGTGCCGTTTGCGATCAAGGACAATATCGATGTCGCCGGTTGGGTCACCACCGCGGCCTGTCCGGAATTCGCCTATGTCGCCGTGCGGACAGCCCATGTGGTCGAGCGGTTACAAGAGGCCGGCGCGGTTCTGCTCGGCAAAACCAACCTCGACCAGTTCGCTACCGGGCTGGTCGGTACTCGTTCGCCGTACGGAAGCGTGTCAAATGTCTTCAGCGCGCGGCACATCAGCGGTGGCTCGAGTTCGGGCTCTGCATCGGTGGTCGCGCGCGGCCTGGTCGCCTTTGCGCTGGGCACCGATACCGCCGGTTCCGGACGCGTGCCCGCAGGCTTCAACAACCTGATCGGCTGCAAACCAACACCGGGCATCGTCAGCACCCTCGGTATAATTCCGGCGTGCAAGACTTTGGATTGCGTATCGCTACTTACCCTGACGGCAGCCGATGCGGCGACAGTGTTTGCGGTGTTGGCTGGCCCCGGTGGGCCGCGTCCAGCAGAACCCGTATTCGGCCGCCCGACGCAATCGCGTTACGCGCTGCCCCCGCGACCCCGCGTCGGTGTACTGCGTGATCCATTCTTTGTCAGCCCGGCCTATCGTCAGCTCTACGACGAAAGTTGCCGGCACCTTGCGACGCTGCGATGCGAACGGGGAGTCTTTGATTTCGCGCCGTTTGCTGAGGTCGCGATGTTTCTTTACAACGGTCCGTGGGTTGCCGAGCGCTACGTGATTGCCGGTCCGTTGATTGAGCGTGGCGGACCCGGGCTTGATGCGGTAGTGGCTGAAATCATCAGTGGCGGCAAACGATTTTCCGCGGTCGCTGCATTTAATGACCTGTACCGCGTGCGTGAACTCGAAGTGCAAACACGCAAGGTGTGGGAGGAGTTCGACGTGCTGATGGTGCCGACGGCGCCCAACCTGCCGACAACGGCTGATGTCATCGCAGAGCCGGTGTTGCGCAACAGCGAACTCGGCACGTACACCAATTTCGTGAATTTGCTCGGGCTGGCGGCGATGGCCGTGCCATTCGGCTTCACGGATGACGGCCTGCCGTTCGGCGTGACATTCATCGCACCCGGCGGCAGCGACTGGGCACTGCTCGAATTCGCGGCGCAGTGGCAGCGCTCGCGTGCGTTACCGCTGGGTGCAGGCCTGCGCGCGCTGCAGGCTGAAGATACGCTCCTTCTAGGCACACCGCCGGGGTCGTTGCCGTTGGCGGTCGTCGGTGCGCACCTTTCCGGGATGCCCTTGCACCACCAACTGGTGGATGTCGGCGCGCGACTGCGCGCGGCGTCCTTCACCACGGCTCGTTATCGGTTGTATTCCCTGCGGGGGGCGATTCCACCGAAACCAGGCTTGGTGCGCAGCGACGACGGTGCACAGATTGCCGTCGAAGTTTACGACGTGCCGATCGCTGCTTTCGGCAGATTCCTGGCCGGCATTGCAGCGCCGCTGGGACTCGGCCGTGTCGAACTGCAGGATGGCACTTGGGTAATCGGTTTTATTTGCGAACCATGGGCATTGCAGAATGCAGAAGACATCACCGCGTACGGCGGCTGGCGCAATTATCTCTCCGCCGGTGTCTCGCATGAGAGTGCTTGACCAGTGCGGAGATTGGCAACATTCTTGAGGGTGCCTCCAATCTGGCAACCTGGCTTACAACTGGCGTTTTCAAGATTCGTATCCGCACGAATCCTGCTGGATTACAGCATGCTTGTCCCTTGAACCGATATTGAGAAAGGCGACCGTGTCCGATCAGGTTCATCCAGTCGACCAGCTACTGCCGGTCACTCGGCTTTTCGTTCTAGGCCTGCAGCATGTTCTGGTGATGTACGCCAATGCCGTCACCGTCCCGCTGATTATCGGTGCTGCCATGAGGCTGTCCAAGGAAGAGATCGCCTTTCTAATCAATGCAGATCTGTTTGCCTGCGGAATCGCCACGCTGGTGCAGACTGTGGGATTCGGGAAATTCGGTATCCGCTTGCCCATCATGATGGGGGTGACCGCGGTCGCCATCTCTCCAATGCTGGCGATGTGCGCCATGCCCGGCGTCGGTCTCACTGGCATCTACGGTGCGGTCATTGTGGGCGGACTCTTCGGGCTCATCGTCGCTCCCTTTACGCGTTATGTGCGGGGCTTCTTCTCCTCGGTCGTGACCGGCACCATCATCACCATGATCGGCGTGGTACTTATGAGGGTGGGCATCACCTGGGCGGGCGGTGGTGCCGGCAACCCGGACTTCGGTGCGGCAAAGTATCTCTCCCTGGCAGGGATCGTACTGTTTACCATTCTCATGATCATCAGATTTGGCAAGGGCTTGATCGCCAACATGTCCGTGCTGCTGGGCATCACCGTGGGCTACGTGATCTCTATCGGGCTCGGTTGGACCGATTTCCGGGGCCTTGCCCAAGAACCTTGGGGGCGCCTTATGTTACCCCTGCATTTCGGTACACCGACGTTCTCACTGATCCCGTGCCTGACGATGTGCCTCGTTGTCACTATCGTCTTCATCGAAGCGACCGGGATGTTTCTGGCGCTCGGCAGCCTCACCGGCCGCCGGGTGGACGCCGAAAACGTTACGCGAGGACTGCGCGCGGATGCTTTGGGGACCCTCATAGGCGGCATCTTCAACACCTTCCCCCAAGTGTCGTACTCACAGAATGTCGGTCTAGTCGGGATCACCGGCGTTTACAGCCGCTGGGTTTGCGTCGCTGGCGGCTTGATTATGTTGTGCCTGGGATTGATCCCAAAGCTGGCCTTCATTGTGGCCACCGTTCCGCCATGCGTGTTGGGCGGTGCGGGCTTCATCATGTTCGGCATGGTGGCGGCGACCGGCATCAAGATACTGTCCACGGTGGACTACGCCCGGCACCCTCGCAGCATGCTGGTTATCGCCATCTCCATCGGATTCGGCATGATACCCATCGTTTCGCCGAAATTCTTCGGCGTGATGCCCAGCGTGCTGAATCCCATCTTCGGCGATGGAATCATCCTGACCTCCATCGTCGCTGTTCTGCTCAACGCCTTCTTCAACCCCGCCATTGAAACCGATGCTCAAATAGGAACCCTGCCAGAGGCGCAGGGGTGGAACAGATCTGATGAGCAAAGAGATCGGCGGCCAGAGCCATCGAGCAACATCGGCGAAAGCTAACCTCCCGAAAGAAAATCATCTCCAAGCAACATTAGCTGTTCAAGGAGTGAGGTTGGCTACGCCGGCACGCGCTCAGTCGTGACGAGACGCGATGCTTTGCAGCCGTGAGATCGAGAGGTCCGTCGAATCGCGTACTCTCGAGACCAAGCACTGGCCTGATCTTGGACAGCCCTTTCGACGGAATTGGTTAAGGAAGTCACTTGCTTGGGCTAACGCATTTTCTGAGTAGCTCTAGCCTTTTCGAGTCCGTGCAGGGTCGCCGCTCCTTGGGGTCGCGTTGACTTGAGTCTTGCGCCTTCGGGATACAGTGACTCAGAAATTGCCGTAAGACTTTCCTGATGTCCCGGCAGAGATAACGATCTTATCGATATCGGGAGCAAGAGCTGTTGGATTGTCAATAGTTAGTGTGTTTCGACCTGTCTGAAGGTGTATCTGTACATGAACAGTGGCGAATCTCGCTGCTCCGGTTGCGGGGAATTGCACCAAGAACGGGGATTGGCCATCCACCGTGATCCGCGCTTGTCGAGGCTGAGGCGTCGTATAACGTATAGCGAGACGATAGACGCCGCTCTCGCCTTCCCAGAGTTCATTGAATTGCAAAGCGCTGTCCGGCGCTCCGCCGATCCCCTCCACCACAGCGGCCCCGGTTGCCAGACCTTCAGGGGATCGCAGGCAGCGGACGTGTGCTGACCCTTCAAGCTGATTGTAGGACGATTCTGCCTCGTATTCACGCCCCAGTGACCAATCAACCACACCTTTGACGCGCAGCAATTCAACCCCGTGAGGAGGAACTCTATGCGCTGTAAATTGCGTCCGGATCTGTCCGAGGTCCGCGTGTTTCCATAAATCTCGAACGTTCGCCGATGCCGCTACCAGACCAAGTTCGCGCCACGTCACGGTAATGTCCTCAGGGTTGCCGCCACGATTCAACAGAAGCACGGCATACTCGCCGGATGCAAAGCTTCCGAGGGGCTTGGCATCGACCTCGGCCATCCCATTCTGGTTGCGGCTGACCACTCGACCAGATGCCCCGAGCGAATCCTGATCGACAGCGATTACCTCGCGATTCTTCAGAATCGCCAAGTCTTCATCGGTCGCCCGGGGAATCGGACCTGAGGTACGTTCATGAGGAGACCTGATGTCTGCGCCAATCAGCAATGGCGCTCCCCGCACGGCCCACATACTGAAATGCGATTTGGCCTCCTCTTCGCTCACGCCAAAGAGGCCGACAACGAGCATATCCAAGTCATTCCATCGCCCCGGTGCCTGGGCCCACCAGAACTTCCCCCCTTCATCGAACTCTCGCAGGATGTCACGCCAATCTCCGGCTCCGACCCGCGCTTTTCCAGTCTGGCGTTCCGCTAATCCGGGTGAGATGTCGTCGCCAACCCGCCACATATTGGCAATTCTGGGCGCGAACTCGTAGGGAAACGTCGCAGGTGTAGAAAAACTAAGGACCATGGGCCGGTGCGGCGAGTTGTTCACGATTGCTTTCGCAAGAGAATAAAAGTTCCCCGGGCCATGGTCGTCAACTTTGATGTAGTCCCAGCCCCATCGAGCGAACTGATCGGCGTCCTGCTGTTCATGGCCCCCGACCCCGATTTCCGGAGGAATACAGTAACCCAAGGCGCCGATGTCGGTGTATCCGCCAACCTTGAGTCCTCGCTGATGAATGTAATCCGAGACCGCTTGAATGCCGTTGGGCCACCGTTCTTTATCAATGCCGGGCCGGCCTGCGGAGTCGCGCGGCGGATCTACCGCCGCTGACCACCAACCTCCATCGAATGCAAGGAAGTATACATAGCCTGCATCTCTCAGTCCCGTGTATACCAATGCGTCCGCGATTTGCCGGGTCAGCACATCGCTTGGGCCGGGATCATCCCCGAATCCGTTCCAGTAGGAAAATCCGATCGGGGGCGTCTTCGACCAACCCGAATTATTAAGCTCGGGTAGCGGCCACATTGTTTGGCCGGCCAAAACGCGGTCAAGATACTTCGGCGCCTGGCAACAGCGGCCTTGGACTTCAGGCTCATCTCCAGTTCGCGCGCGAGACGCCCTCAATCTTTCCCTGCCGGGAAGCACCACGACCAGGGACAGAATAAGGCATCCTGCGATAGATCCGATTGAGTGACTCCAGAAACGGGATGTCGCGACACGACGCCCGCTCACGGCGATCGACATACTCGAAACCTCCTTATCTTTTGCCGCCGCGCATCAGGTGAATCGCGCCGTTAAACTTGGTCTCAATCAAAGTCGTCGATCGAAGGAAGCATGATCGCGCTTCATCACGGCTCGATGGCCGTGGAGTTACACAGAAGACTCCAGAATCGAATCGCCCATTACCTCCGCGCTTTCGACGCCAGGCACTCTCGCGGACCAACACCGTAGGCTTGAGTAAAGACTTTGTAGAACTGCGCATAGCTTCCAAAGCCGGCGGCATAGACGGCATCCGCGATTGATTGTTGCGCCCGCTGACCATACTGCTCGAAGAACCGAGCGAGTCTTAACGAATTGCGATACCGGCTGAGGGACACACCAACCTGTCGATGAAAGGTTCTGCTCAGGTATGACTTGCTTGCGCCGCAGGCTTTGGCCAATCCTTCGAGATCTTGCCCCACATCGCGCTCGCTCAAAATCCTGAGCGCACGGCGCACTGCCCGGTGCAGGACTACGGCATCGCGGGTTTTCTTTCCGGTAAGCTGGCTTCGCCAGCACAGCAATAAGAGATAATGCAGGCCGGCATTCATTCCGTCGGGGTCCCGGTGTTCGAAACGAAAGTTTGAAGCCGGGCCAAAACCCGCTTCTCTGTTTAATACATCCGGATCTAGAGAACCATCCATAACCGAATCCATTGTCTTGCAAATCAAGTCAAAGGATTTCGGGTCGAGCACGGTGCTCAGAATCTCGTCCTGTTTGCCGGGTTCGTGTTTGAGACCATCGTAGGTAGCGCCATGGCATGCTCTCTCGATGAGCGAAGGTTTGAACACGGCAACATAGTACTGTGCGTTGTCTGACCGATCGATCACCTGGTGTTCTTGTTCGGGAAAGAGCCAGAGCAAGGTTCGCGGCGAAAATGTAAAACGGCGGCCATTCATGACATAGGTGATCGTTCCCGAAACCAGCAGATTCAATTCGAGCTCAACATGGTGATGGCTCTCGATCATTCGCAGATTCCGGGTGGATTCTGCAAGGTAAATCAGCCCGTCGTAACCGTTGCCGAGCTTGAGATCGACAAGCATAAGGACAATATACGATAACTTTTCGCCGCATTTCGAGAAGACACGTTTCTGCGCCGCTTGTATCGTGAAAATGAAGATGTTGAACCGGTTATGGCCCCATCCTTGACTTCACGAAATTTCGGTCTTCTCCCCGGCGGAACATCCGTTCAGGCTTGGACGCTGTGCGGGTCAGGGGGTCTGGTGCTCGAAGCCATCACCTATGGAGCCATCGTCACGCGGTTGCTGGCGCCCGCCCGGAATGGAAGCCTGGCCGATGTGGCTCTCGGTTTTGACACTCTCGGCCCGTACGTGGCCGATCGCGCGTGTTTCGGAGCCATCGTGGGTCGCGTAGCCGGCCGCATCACCGGCGCCCGTTTCCAACTCGGCGGAAAAACCTACGAGCTTGCCCAAAACGAGGCTCCGAACCATCTCCACGGCGGCACGAAGGGATTCAACAAGAGGAATTGGACAGCGGTCCCGGTGGATCGCCCTGACGGCGCGCCGTCTTTGCGTTTAAGCTATCGCAGCCCCGATGGCGAGGAGGGCTACCCCGGCAATCTCGATGTCGCCGTGACCTATACGATTACAGCCGACAACGTTTTCTTGATGGAAACCGAGGCGATGACGGACCGGCCTACTCCCTTCAGTCTCACGCAACATTCTTATTTCAATTTAGCCGGGGAGGCCTCCGGCGTTGTGGCAGAGCACGAGCTGCAGATCTATGCCGGCAAATTCGTCCCCGTTGACGAACGCATGACTCTCCTGGACCGGATTTGCCCGGTGCGAGAGGGCGACAACGATTTTCGCCGGCCAAGAGTTCTAGGGGAGGCCATGCGCCGCCTGTCTCAGGGCAACGGCGACCTCTACGTTCTTCAAGAGCCGGCAGGCGGCAGGCCCCTTTCGCAGCTTTCTCCCGCGGCGCGGTTGGTCCATCCAGGCAGCGGACGTGTTCTCGATGTCTCCACGACTGCGACGCATCTTCAGTTTTATACGGGCGCTTGGCTTGACGGATCGTCGACAGGAAAGGGCGGCAGAAATTACACCCGTCATTCCGGTATCTGTCTCGAATGCGAAGGCTATCCCAATGGCGCAAACGCTCCAGATATGGGCGACATACTTTTACATCCAGGCGGATTGTACCGCGAGTCCACTGCCTACGCGTTTGGTTTGTCGTAGAGCCGCGATTCTCTATCTCGCGAACCTGGTGGTGGTCGCGCTGCGGCAGGATGGGAAAGAGTTCGATCAGTCCTTGTGAATTGGGCCGGCGAGTGGATTTGAGAGCTTTGTTCGCAAGAAAAACGCGTAAGAACGCCAATGCTCCCTGGGGGTCATGTGCATTATGAGCCGTTTCGCCAATGCGATGCCCACGCAGGCATTGGGGCTTGACTACAGTCTGACCGGCGTAAACTCAGCCTTGGCAGTCGAGAAGGGCCTTGCTGAGGCCGATTGGTATCAATGCTCGGTCCCCCGCGAGACGATGCGGGCGCTGCTGCACCGCCGCGATGGGCCTGCGATCCGTGACACGATTCTTTGGTTTGCCCTCATCCTTGGCGCAGGTTTCGCCACCTGCAGGCTCTGGGGATCCTGGTGGTGCATCATCCCGTATGCCATTTACTGCGCTCTCTATGCTTCGAGCAGCGATTCCCGCTGGCATGAGGCAGGGCACGGAACGGCATTCAAAACGGATTGGATGAACATTGCCCTCTACGAGATCGCATCGTTTATGGTGACGCGCGAATCCACGGTGTGGCGATGGAGCCATACTCGCCATCACAGCGACACCATCATCGTTGGACGCGATCCCGAGATAGCGGTGCCCGTGCCGCCAAATCTCAAAAGGATTTTCCTGTCCTTCTTCAACCTTGATGTTTATCCCAAATACTTCAGTCGCATTCTCCTGCACACCTTGGGCAGGATGTCGGCTGAGGAGAAAACGTTCATACCTGCGTCGGAGTTTCCAAAAATTTACATCCGGGCTCGAATCTACCTCGCACTCTATGCCCTCGCCATCGGCATCTCTATTTATACTCGCAGCCCTCTCCCGATTCTGCTCATCGTGGTTCCACATCTTTTTGGATCGTGGCTCCGGGTTCTCTACGGTCTTACTCAACACGCCGGGCTGGCTGAGAATGTTCTGGACCATCGGCTCAACTGCCGGACCGTTTATATGAATCCAATCAATAGGTACCTCTACTGGAACATGAACTACCACGTGGAGCACCACATGTTTCCCCTGGTACCGTATCATGCGCTTCTCCGTCTTCATGAGGCAACCAAGAGCGACTGCCCACAGCCCTATCCAAGCTTGTTTGCCGCCTGGCGTGAAATCATTCCCACCGTTCTCAGGCAGATCAAGGATCCCGCGTACCACGTCAGGCGCAAGCTCCCCGAGGCAAAACCTCGCGCCAGCGTTGGGTGGGATCTATCTTCGGCCAAGCCCGATACCGAGGGCTGGATTGAGGTCTGCAAAGCACCTGGATTGAAGCGGGCCGATGCGCTGCGCTTCGATTACGGAAGAAAGACCTATGCCTTCTATCGTGACGAAGGCGGTAACCTGTTCGCGACCGATGGCCTTTGCACTCATGGCAATACCCATCTTTCTGACGGGTTGGTCAAGGGCCAGATCATCGAGTGCCCGAAGCACAATGGGCGATTCAATCTCATCGACGGCACTCCCGCACGCCCACCCGTATGCCGCGGCCTTGTAACCTATCCCATCGAGGAAAGAAATGGCTGCATATGGGTCAACCTCGAACGGGCAGGTGGCGCCGCTGCACGGACCGCGAAGACATGCAAGTTCCGCGTTGCCAGCAATGTGAGCGTCGCCACCTTCATCAAGGAGTTAGTTCTCGAGCCCATTGACAGCACCGATGGACTGACTTTTACGCCTGGCGATTACCTTCAGGTTGATATTCCAGCCTACGATACCATCCAATTCAAAGATTTCGAAATTTCTGAACCCTTCGCGACCGTTTGGAAAAACCAGCACGTCTTCGATCTTCTCGCGCATAATCCCATCGAAGGCCGGCGCAACAACTATTCGCTCGCCAGCAATCGGGAGTTGGAGCAGAAACTGCGATTCAACGTCCGCATCGCAACTCCTCCGCCGGGCCAGGATTGCGATCCGGGTGTCGGTTCGAGCTACATCTTCAGTCTCAAACCGGGCGACATCGTCACGGCCATTGGCCCATTTGGCGATTTCCACATCAAGCCTACTCAGCGTGAGATGGTCTATATCGGGGGCGGCGCCGGAATGGCTCCGCTGCGCGCGCATCTTTCTCATCTCCTTGAAACGGAGAATTCTTTGCGAAGGATCAGCTTCTGGTATGGAGCGCGCTCACAGCAGGAGATCTTCTATGCGGAGTATTTCAAGGAGCTCGCGGCGCGATACCGGAATTTTACTTTCGCGGTCGCACTTTCATCGCCCTTGCCGGAAGATAACTGGACTGGAGCGACTGGGTTCATTCACACGGTTGTTCTCGAACAGTATTTAAGCCGGCACGCTCATCCGGAGGCAATTGAATACTACTTATGCGGCCCGCCGATGATGATCAGAGCCTGCAACAAGATGCTCGAATCGATCGGCGTTCCCGTCTCGCGAATTTCATTTGACGAGTTCTAGTGTCCTGTCACTGAAGTTCACAACATCAATTCCGCTCTCATCGTGAGCGAACGCGCGCCCCAAACGTCCCGGGGTCCCCAAAGAGCGATCCTTGCTGTTTGGGGTGGAGGTTGGGGATGGTGAGTCGAAGGATCCGCTTTTCTCGACCTCGCAATATGACACGAACTTCTGGGACGCCTGGATGTCTGGAGCAGGGCAACAAAGACAGGAAGGATCAAAATGGAAGGCCTTTCCCGAAGCGATGCTCGGTTTCCTTGGGAAAGCTGAGGCCGGAGACGTATTGATCTTCACTCCTGAGCTGCTTTCGGGTAAGTACTGCTATGCCCGGAAGTTTTCAGGTAAGCCCGGGACGCTGATCGAGGAGACTGACCGCTATCGTCAAGCGCTTCTTTATCAAGACCTGGCCAAGTCATGTTTTGCTGAAGCAAAGAGGCTGCATCGGACGTCACAGATCGTTGATCGCGGAGCCGGGAAGTGAGCGATTCGCGGGCAGGCCTTGGAGAGTAACCGGGTGAAAGACGCTATCCATCTCCGCTATGTAACTTTCTTGGCGTTCACTGCGGCGCTGGGTGGACTCCTTTTTGGGTTTGATATCGCCATTATCACAGGTGCGGGCCCGTTCATTGCGCGAACGTTTGCCTTGGGCGACATCGGTCTCGGTTCGGCCTACAGCTCCTTGCTTTTTGGCTGTGTCGTAGGATCCTTTATTGCAGGGAGGCTCACGGATCGATGGGGACGAAGGACACTTCTCCTCTATGTCGCGCTTTTGTTCGCTCTGACATCGGTCGGCACCGCTCTGGCCCCGCGTCTTGGCATCTTTATCTCCATCCGTTTTCTGGGAGGAATCGCGGTCGGGGGAGTCTCTTTATTGTCCCCGATGTATGTCGCAGAAGTCGCTCCCCCGTCGATCCGGGGACGCATGGGAACGCTCTATCAATTGTCAATCGTGATCGGCATCATGGTCTCGTTTGGCATCAATTACTTTCTGCGCGACATGGGGCCGAATAATTGGCGATGGATGTTTCTGACGGGCGTACTGCCGTCGGCGGTCTTTCTGCTGTTCGTTCTCCTCGCGCCGGAGACTCCTCGATTTCTGGCCATGAAAGGCAGGGCGAAGGACGCTCTAAGAGTACTTGAGCGGATTGGAGACAAGCGTGGAGCCGAAAGCCAGCTTGCTGAAATCGTTGCCACGTTGCCGAAAGGCGCCGCGGCAGGACGCGGCCTGCTCAGGCCGGGAGTTCGCCGTGCCCTTGCTGTCAGCGCCGGGCTCGCGATTCTCATTCAAGTTTCCGGGATCAATACCATCATCGACTACGCCCCGGTGGTGTTCCAGTCGGCAGGTTGGAAAATCGAAGGAGCGCTGGCATCCACGATCGTTGTTGGCATCACTCAATTTGTGTTTACGCTGGTTTCGCTTTGGGCAATCGACAAATATGGGCGAAAGCCGTTGTACATCATCGGATCGTTTGGCATGACGCTTTCCCTGGCCGGGCTGATGGCCGCTATCGTTGCCGGTCATTTCTTCGGAACGATTGTACTGGTGCTTATCCTTGCCTATCTGGCGTTCTTTTCCGCGTGCATCGGACCTGTATTCTGGACCCTGGTGCCGGAGATCTTTCCCAACGACGTGCGCGGGAGAGCCATGACTGTCCCCGTGCTCGTTCAGTGGGTTGCCAACGCCATCGTGGTGCTCTTCTTTCCCTATGCTTTTCACGTGATCGGCAAAGTGTCGACTTTCGGCTTTCTCGGACTGATGTCCCTCAGCCAGGGAATTTTCATATGGCTCTGGATCCCGGAAACGAAGAATAAGCGGCTGGAAGAAATAGAGCAATATTGGCATAATCTGCGGCGTCCCGTTCCCGCAGGCGGTGCCGGAGAATAGCGGATCAAATGAGCCCGGAGCGGGGAGCCGGACACTGCTTGAATGCATCTTCAATGCGCTATCCTGCCGGGCCTTCACCTGCAGGCTCGAGTCCCTTCTCGCTCCCTCACCACGCTCAAGCGGCCTCGAAATCATTCCTGGGAGATTGCGCTTGGCGCGCCCGGCGATCTTTGCGCCAGTGAAGAAGAGAACCCGTGCCCATCGTCCCCTCCCCGATTACGGGAGCAGGGCGGCGAAGCCGCCGGCCGCGGGAGCGGCGCGCCGGCGGTTATGGCCAAGGCAGAGGATCATCCTTCGTAACGTGGTGCAAAATCAATAGCTTCAAGGGTTTTTCCACGGGAATCGTACACAACGCAAAAGATGCTTCATTTTTTCTGTTGACAGCCTGCCTTCATGTGATATATCACCTTTCATACCGAAAGAATTGGACGGAGAAGTGTTCAGAAGCTGCTCCGGCTCTTTTGGGAGGGTCCGCTCGGTGCTGTCGCCATGCCGTGCGCTCCCGGAATACCGGCGGCGACCAAGGAACAGTGAGGTAAAACGCGGGGAAGGCGGCCAAGGCGTGAGGCGGATACGGAGCGGAGACTTGACTCTGCAAAGCAGTTCCCGGCTCGCAATTCCACTCATTACCGGCCGCAAGGGCTTGAACCTGACAGTTGGCAGCTGATGTGTCAGTTGCCGGCTCCCAATACGGGCTCTGAGGAGAATTCAGGGAGGACCAGATGGAGGACCAAATGAAGGTTGGGAAGTTTTGGACAAAATGGATGGGAACGGCGCGGATGGTCAAGGTCTCAGTCGCCCTTCTCGCTTTCTCGCTCGCCCTCGGTGTGGCTTGGGCGCAGGTGAGGAACAGCACCATTACCGGCTCCGTAACCGATGAGAGCGGCGCGGTTATTGCCAAGGCGGTGGTGACCGTAACAAACCAGCTCACGAACGAAACAGAAAGAACGCAGTCCGGACCGGTAGGCGATTACTCTATGCCTTACCTCGCGCCCGGCCAGTATTCCGTGTCCATCGACGCGCCGGGGTTCAAGACCTACCGTGTCAACAACGTTGCGGTGGGAACGGGTGTTACGGTGCAGGTGAACGCCAAACTCGCAGTGGGCGCAACCACGCAGGTGATTCAAGTTGCGGCCTCGAATGCGGAGCTGCAGACGGAAACCTCGGCGGTGACCGAATCGGTGGCCACTCAGGTAATTAACAATGTGCCCAATATCAACAACGATCCGTTGTACTACGCCACCCTGGAGGCGGGCGTGGTGCCGGCCCCGGGCATGTACAGCGACGAGAATCTCGGTGTGGGCTATGAGGATCGTATCGGGTATTCCGAGATCAGAGTGAACGGCGGCGAGATCGGACTCGATGACATACAGCTTGATGGGGTCCCGGTGCAGGACTCTGGCTGGCATTCGATCAGCGTCATGCCCAACCGGGACGCTCTGCAGGAAGTCACCGTGGCTGCGAACGATCTCACTGCCGATTTGGGCGGAGGCCAGGCCGTCATCCAGATGGTCACCAAGAGCGGCACCAATGATTTTCACGGCGATCTCTTCTACATGCTGCGCAATGAAATGTTAAACGCGAACGGGCTTACCAATGACCTGGAGGATATTCCGCGCGCAAAATACCGCGTCGACGAAGCCGGCGGCAGCATCGGAGGGCCGGTTGTTCTTCCCAGGCTCTTCAACGGGAAAGACAAAGTATTTTTCTTTGCCTCCTTTGATCGTCTCTGGTTCACTCAGCCTGCCAGCGGAATCGCCACCGTTCCCACGGATCTTCAGCGGCAAGGGGATTATGGCGCGACCTTGATCAATGCGAACGGGGTTCCGGAGCCCGCCACAGTCTATAACCCATTTGACGTCACCTCGCTGGGCAGCGGCGTCTTTCAAAGGGCGCTCTACCCTGCCAGTACGAACTGCACCTCGTACGGTTGCGGTTCGAAGGTCCAGACTATGCTTGGAGGAGACGGGACGGACTCGTATGGCCTCAAGTACCTTCAGGCATTTCCTGAGCCCAACCGCACCGGCGATATTTATGGCAATAACAACTACTTTTATAGCGGTACTTCGCCCCTCACGCGCAACAACCTCGATTCGCGGATGGACTTTCATTTTGGAAAGAACTCCTTCTATCTTTCCGGGGGGATTCAGGATGGCGTCGCGTCTGGTGTGAACGTGTGGGGCCCGAAGAGCCCCTGGCTATGGATGACGCAAGCCAACGTTCAGGACGACGATCCCTACGTTGCGATTGGCGACATCCTCACGCTCAATCCGACCACCTTTATCGACCTTCACGTTGGCTATCAGCGGATCGGAAGTATAAACACTTATCCCACCAATGGCGGGTTTACCGCGTCGGACTACAGCGCCTATGGCATGCCGGCCGATGAGCAGGCTTTGATCGTCATTTCCGGCGTGGCTCCGTCTGTCTACTCTCTCGGCTATGGGGCCGCTTATAGCCAGTCATTGAATAACACCCAATGGAATTGGAAGAACGAACATCAGAATAACTACGATTTCAATGGCAGCATCACCAAGGTGATCGGCAGATGGACGTTGAAAGAAGGTTTTGACCAGCGCATCGACCAGGGCAATTGGAGGGACGTGGAATGGATGACTCCCTCTCTCGGTGCCTACACCACGGAGTGCTATTGTGAGCAGTTTTACACCACAAGTGGCAACGCCGATGGCGCACTCAACACCAACCCGCAGCAGAGCGGCACCCCCTACGCCCAGGGAGCGATCGGCGTCATGGGCTATCGCGATGATCCGGGCAGTGGGGTCATACCGGCGCTGTCCTTCAAATGGGGCGCCCTGTACACCCAGAACGACTGGAAGGCAACCAACAGGCTCACCCTCAATCTGGGCCTTCGCTATGAGATCCAGCCTGGGCCCACGGAACGGCACAACCAGGAATATGCTGTCAATCTGACCGGGGAGAACCCATTCGCCGCAGGCGCGGTCGTTTCCACTCCCTTTGGCGGGTATGCGAGTCCGCAGGCGACTTTGGGAATATTCGCTTTCCCTGGGACAAACGGCTATTCCCGGAATATGTGGGATACCGAATATAACGACTTTGCGCCTCGCCTTGGCGCAGCGTACCGGTTGTCAGACCGGATGGCAATCCGCGGCGGCTATGGGCGAATCTATGCGCCTAGTAACAATGGCTATAATGCCAACGGCACCGTCTATGGCGCCGGTGCGTGGTCCGGCGGAACGGAGATGACCCCTTACGGGCTCAGCTACAACGGTATGCCCGGCGGAGTCGGTGACTCGTTGCCCGCCGGCAATCCCGATCAAGGCCGCTTTGAAGACCAGGCAGACACGACGCTGCTTATCGCTCCGAATCAGGGTACGTATGGGGCTACGCAAAGCCCATGGATCTATGGCTCGGAGAACGGCAATGCCGGCGCCGACTTCTTCATCCGCAGCATGAAAAACACCTACGTGGATCAGTGGAACGTTTTTGTCGAGCGCCGCTTCGGTAGCTGGCTCGCGGACGCAGGGTATGTGGGATCGAAGGGCTCCCGCCTTCCCTGGCGGCTCTGGCCTCTGAACGGCGAATTTCAAATTCCGCAAACCACCCTGCAGGCATGGCGAAGCCAGTGGGTCAGCTCCAGCGGTGGGACTGATCCTTCGCAGGAGCAAGTCGCGAACCCCATGCCCGCTTTGGAAAATTACGCGTCAGGCCCCATTGGTGGCCAGACGATCTCAGCCATGCAGTCTCAGGAAGGCTATCTCGGCTTGCTGAATCAAACCGTGATCAACGACCTAGGCACGTCGCTGTACAATTCCATGGAAATCTCGTTGCGCCATTCCTACTCGAGCGGGTTGACGGCGCAATTTAGTTACACCTATTCCCACGCCACAGGAATTTCGGAGGGGTCGGATTACTCGACCTACGCCGAATCGCAAGCGGTATCGGGAAACGAGAACGGCAATGGCGGGTTCAACTACACCAACCTTCAGAGCAACAATGGACTTCTTGGGTATGATATTCCGCACCGCTTCGTTGGTACGGCAACGTATCTGACTCAGTGGGGCAGCGGCGGGAAGTATGAGCTCGGGACTCCGATCGGCAGGGCGCTGGCGGGTGGATGGCAGCTGGGAACCGTGGTGACCGTGCAAACCGGTCTGCCATGGGCGCCTTCTTGCTCCACCGGTAACAATCTCGGCAGCATCGACGGAAAATGCATCCCGACCGGTCAGTCGCTGGAGGTTCCTAAGTCAATGCAGCACTGGTACAACGGCAGCACTCCGGTTACGCTTCCTGACGGTCACCAGATTACTCCCTATAATTCCAGTTACCCGTATGTGTATCTGAAGTGGAACCCTGACGCTTTCACCAACCAGGTCGTTCAGTTCCCCAATGGCAACTATAGCCTCGATCAATACTGGTACGGAAACACGCCCACGTACATGACCCAGCTCCGCTTGCCCGCTTTTCAAAATGTGAACCTGAATATTACCCGCCAGATCCCGGTCACGGAGCGGTACAGGTTCGAGCTTCTCGGCGAGTTCACCAACCTCTTCAACCATGCGAATTTCAGTCCGGGAGCAGTCAGCAATGGCGTTAGTTCCATGACGTCGGTTTCTTCGCTGCCTCCGGGCGGAGCGATCGGCGAAAATGGAAGCACCAGCTTCGGAACTATGGCACCAACTTTCCTGGATCCAAGGCAGATTACACTTACTGCCCGCTTCACCTTCTAAGCTTGCACGGTTGCTGTAGACTTACGGGCTCCCGGGACTTCGATCCCGGGAGCCCGTTTCCCTTGCAGGGCGAAAACCGGCGCGGTCTTCTGGCGCCATGCCAGACGATGACCTTTCGAAAATTCGACTTGAAAAAAAGGAATCGTGGAGAGAGCGAGGGGACACGCGAGGCAAATGATTCAACGTCGGTATAAGTCTGTACTGGCTGCATCGGCAGCAATCGCCATGTTGTTTATGGCGATTCACCTCGCACAAGCAGAGCAAATCTTTGGGAACTGCGGCGGCACGCTTCCCTATACCTAAACGGTTTCGGGCCCGAATCAATAATTGGCCTGGGCTGTATCGAAATAGGGGCAGGCGGAAAATAGAGGGTTTGTTATTTTGAGCGTGAGGATGGGACCGTCATCCTGAGCGGAGATCGGCCAGCCGCCGGGGTCCCCACGGACGGGTCTTCGTCCGTCAGGTGATTGAGCGGCCGATCGGAGTCGAAGGATCTGCGGTTGCTTTTCCTTCTTACGCCCCGTACGGCGCCTCATTTCCAAGCATTTTTGCCGGGTCTATATGCCGATACGGCCTGGGCCGCCGGCGATGTCACAACCGGCGGCACCAGCTTCTTCAAAAGCTGACGGGGCAGCTCAAGCATCTCGTTGAGATGCGCGGTTTACAGCCCCAGCCGGCGGAGTGAAGCTGGTGTCAGCCGGTGATGCGCATGATTGTCACGGTGCGGTCCCCGGTCTTCGCGTTTCTTGCCACGCAGAAGACCGCTATCGAGCCGGTCTTCGCTCTCATGCGTGTAAAGTCACCATCGCGCACCCCTGGCGAAGCGGGACACGCAGCCTGAGGCCGCCCTCCTTGGTCTTGGAAAGAACCGTCGGGGCAACGGCAGTCTCCACGCCGGGCTGGATTACGGAATAGCTCAAGCCGTCGAGGCCCGGGATATTTCTGAGAATTACTTCCGCAAATTCAGCATCCCCTCCAAAGCAGACCGGCATCGCATAGCCGCCGGGAACTTGGAACAAGTTAGCCTTTGCGGAGTCACCGGCAACCTCGACGCAATGCGGCGCCAGAACCCACTTCTTCCCGCGCATTGCATCCAGCAGCGGTCCGTAAGCCAGGTAATACTTCTCCGGCTTCATCCACAGGTGCGCGGTATCCCGCTCGAAAAGCGAGCCGTACTTGTAATAAAAGCCGCGGGTGCCGTCTTGATTCTCCTGCGCGAGATCGCCGTGCGTTTCCCACTCCGTATCGGGGATGATGCAGTGGTTGTTCCACGGATAGGGCGCGGTCGGATAGGCTCCCATGAGCAGATGACGCTGGAAAAACGAGTCGGGATCGGGGCGGAAGAGGCTCTCGTTGTAGGTCCACACCATCACCGGCTTTCTTATGCCCATTAGCGCGGTGCTGTTCAATCCGCGCCCGTCGTATCCGTATTCGTCGTAGAAGCCATCGATTTGGCGGTAGACGTCGAAGCGCGAAAAGATGGTGCTGGCAAAGATCACTTTGCCGGCGGCGCGCATCTTCGGGCCCGCCTGGTCAAAGAAACGGTTCCACGAAATGCACAGCGACCGCGCGGCCCCGCCGTTCACCCAGCTCACGCCGTCGTCGGCATCGCGGTTGTTCCAAAACATAAAATAGGTGTTATCGATGCAGATGCCGGCCGAGTCGGGGATCCATCGAATGTCCAGGTCCACCTGCTCCAGGAGAAACTTCTCATAACCGGGGTCGTTGCAGTCCATGACTTCCCGATCCGTGGCTAACCGCGCGTTGGGGAAGTTGGCGGCGAGATACGCACTGGGATCTTGCCATAAGGGAGCGCCGGGAGCTCTCGGCTTCGCTTTGCCGCCATAGTTGAATACGTTGAAATAATCCAGCAAATAAAAGCCATTGGTCTTCATGTAGCTGGCATAGTCGTTCATCCGGCCGGCGCTGGTCCAGTGCGGCTTATTGGGGTCGTCCGCTTCGTACGCCCAGGAGCGCTCCCAGGTCTCCTCGGAACTGGTGACCGGCGGCAGAAACATGCCCATGTAGGGCATATCGTCATCGAGCTTCCAGTTGACGCGGAACGCCATCTTCTTGTACGTTGCCACGTCGATCGGTCCTTCATAGCCGGAATAAGCGGGGCAGCCGGCCATCGCGTCGGCGTTCGGACTGGGAGGCTCAAAAAATTCAGAGAAGCGGGCCGTCATCCACCGCAATCCGCCGCGCCAGTCCGCTTCATGCGCCACCAAATTCATCTCGAAGTGAACAGGATTCCCGCCGCCCAGGCGGTAATTCGCACGGGAAAACTTGACGGAACCCGAAGGTGTTGTGGTCAGCTGTGACCCGCACAGGATGATATCCTGCGGCGAAAATACCAGGCTCAGGGCGGAATCATCCGCCGGTTCGGCAACTGTGGCCAGCGGTAACACGATGTGATCGGGGGTAGAGTTATATCCGCCGTAGTTCCAGGTTGCATCGATCAAGGGCTGCAGCACCAGCGGATCGCGCCATTTGCCGGTCGGCTGTTCCTGTTCCGGCGCGTTCTCGTGCGAGCTTGACCAAACAGGATCCGCCCATGCCGTCCAAAAACGGGTGGCCGCAGTGGCCGGGTACTGCAGCTCGGTGACGATATCGGTTGTCCAGGGATTGCCGTCGGAGGCAATCTCGATCTCCCAGCGCACGCTGTCGCCTGCCGGGCTGAAGCGATCCACTGCCGTGAGGCTCCGTCCCGAGGCGCTGTCCTTGAAAGTCCGCGTAAACTGAATCGCGCCGCTCGCTAGTTTTTCCTCTTTGGCGGCGCCGGTTTGCGTGCAACCAGCCAGGCTCGTCCGCCCCACGAGGCCGATCTTGCGGCCCCCGGCCCTCACGCCGACGATCTCGCCCGCCGCCGAGAGCTCCACTCCGATGCCTTGCGCGTTCAGTTGAAAATTGGGCGAGCCACCTGCATTTGCGGTTTCCGCGGCAGAAACCGTGGGGATAGCCGTCCACTTCGCACCCCATAGCCCCGCAGCAGTTCCCATCAGACTCCGCAGGAAATTTCTTCGCTGCATTTCTCTGTGTCTCCCTTCCTGTTATTGGTCCGCCCGGTTCGTGTCTTGGCTCATGCGGATGAAAAACCGCCCATCAGAATCGTTGCATACACCCAATCTTCGAGCCGCTCTTCGAAGATTCCTGTATTCCACTTCCTGCCCGCCGCCACCACTTCGAGGAGGAGCATCTGCTCAGAACCGGGACGTTATGGGAGATGCGTTCAGCAGGAAAGCGCAGCTCGGTACGGGCGACATGGCGGCACTCATTTTGATTGAACACTCGGGGCACGGTGAACCGTAAGCCATCGGTCGCTTCTTTCCAGGCTATGGCGGAATTAGAACGCTATCCGAACTTCCGATCCTCCCTGATATATCACACAATCGGCATCATTGGCAAGAGGCTTCATTCATTGAGCGCGTGCTCCTATGCATTTCCGATACGAGCTTGGACGCATTAAGAATGACAAGGACGATGGAACCGGCAGGAAAGGTATGTCGGGTCACCGGGAGAGCAAGCGGCAAGGCCAGGCGGATCATTTAGCCAAACACCGCGGTGGCCTGCCCGGCGACAAAGGAGAGATGCGGGTTGATCGCTTGGAACTCGGCTGCGATGGCGTGATCGCGTTTCCAGGAGTCCTCGTGCGAACCCTCCCGGAAATGATGTTCGGTAAGAATATGCTGGCGGCCGGCGAACCCGGCGCCTATGGAATGCATACCACTCCAATGCGGCTTGCGGAAGGCCGCGTTGACCCGGGCGCGCGGCCTTCGTTCGATTCGCAGTAACAGCGTCTCTCGTCTAGGCTCCCCTTTTCGAGGCAAACGCCTGTAACTCACCTGCGGTTTTGTCCGGAAAATCGGTCATGGCGGAAAATTCCCAACCGCGAAGGTGGTCGATCGCCGCCCGGCTGCGCTCAAGATAATGCGGAAGCTCTTCGAGGCCGTATTGCTGAGCCAATGCTCTCGCGCTTACACCAGGTCGCTTTGCCTTGAGCACAAACCACTGCTCCAGCCCCATCCACTTCTCTTGAGCCACATCCTGATCACGCTCTTTAAGTAACTTGGCCAGCTTATCGAGGTTGAAGTTCTGATGATAGATTCCACGGTCCAAATCCAGAGTTACTCTGCTTACGTTGATATCCTTGGCCGACTCGTATGCGATTCGTTCTCCCGTAATATCATAGGCAATACAATCAGGCGTGGCCGATGCAGTTACGATGTAATAGTGGTAATTGATTGCATGAGCCTGGAGTGAGATGCCGGCGGAATACGCGCTTGGCCATATGACAAGCTCAGCCTTCTGCTCTGACAAGCGCTTCCATACCTCGGGGAAATTGACATCGAAGCAAGTTGCAAATCCCATGCGGCCAAAATCCGCATGAAATACCTCGGTTGCATCCCCCGGGCTGACGGGCGGAGCCACCGTGTACTCTGACCAGTAGGGAAAGACCTTGTCATAGTGACATGCGACATGGCCTGCGCGGTCCAGGAGCACGACCGTATTCAGCCTTCTCTGTTGATCTCGCCGATCAATCGGCACGGCGATATAGGTGCGATGTTTTGCCGCCAACGCCGCCATTGCCGTAACCGTTGGACCGTTCAACGTCTCTTCACTCGACGCGTCCTGCCCTCGGCACGTCTCCGGCAAAGCGATAACATCGGCGCCCCGCGCCCCCTCTTCATCGACATGTTTTACGATCCGTTCCAGTGGCATGCCTGTGCCCTGAAACCCGATGCTTACAATGCGGACCGGGCGTCCTACTCCTGGTGCCGCATCTGCTGCCGGTGGGGCCGTAGCGTTTCCAGTTTCGCCGCTCGCCGGCCTTTCCGCTCCAAGGGCCGGCAACGCTCCGCTGGCGAAGGCTGTCATGCCCATGGCCGCTCTTGCAATGAATGTGCGTCTTCTCATGTTCCTTTACCCCCTGGATTGACTTGTGTCTTGCACCTCTAGTCCCATGCGTCGAGTGGAGCGCATAGCGAAAGCCACTGTCTCTTAGCCCGCAAGGAGAGCGAACACTTGCCAGGCGAAAGCCGATTTGTGCGCACGGAAGCAGACGCGCCACAACGAGCCCTTGCTCTTGCAGAAGTGCGGGCAGATCCCTGCGCAGGCGCCATTCATGTCCTCACTCCCTCGAATTTCAGGCTCCATGCGTAGTCGCAGGGGCGGTTGTCCGATTCCTGCAGACTCTCGGGTACGGCAATTGTTGTCCCCTTGGCAGAATCGAACTTCCATGACAACTCCGCGTTCGAGCCGAGTAGCTTCACCTTCGAACCAGGCTTAGGCTGCACTGTCTTAAGGAGAATCTGTGCTCCTGGCCATTCGGTCAGGATGGCGTAGATGAATCGCGAGTCCTTCGATCGCGTATAACGAACCGTTTCCCCTTCAGACCAAAGTGCGCCCTCGCGCGGACGAGTGGCGTAAATTGCATCGCCGTTCACCTTTAACCACATTCCTGCGGCTTTCATCTGCCGGATCGCCTCGGGGTGGAACTCGCCGTTGGCGCTGGGACCAACGCCGATTTGCAATCCGCCGCCTTTCGCCACCGTGTCGACCAAGCTGCGTACGATCCATTGCGTGCCTTTGTACTTCGCGGCATCGGGCTCGTATGAGAAATCGGTGCCCAGCGGATAGATCGTGAACCACGGCGTTTCAGACGTCTCCTTCGCTCCGGGAATTACTCTCTCGGGAGTGTAGTAGTCACCGTAGTTCCCGATCCCGCGCCCCCGCAGCATCACTTGCGGCTGCAGCTCCCGCATCTTCAACACCGTCTTGCGAAGTTCAGGCCAGACCCGCGGCCCCAGCCACATATCCAGATCGATCATGTCGATCTTTCCGTAGTTGGTTAACAGCTCGACTAACTGCGCGCGGTGTCTCTTCATCATGCGGCTAACTTCGGCATCTGTAGGATCGGGAACGATCACCGCGTGATTGCCCAATCGTTGCCGCGTCATATCCACGTCGGTCTTTGTCATCCATTCCGCTGAAGAGGGCACCTGGAAGGGGTGACACACATACGGCCGGAAGTCCGCGTCGTACCAA
>JASHUF010000063.1 GCA_030040175.1 Acidobacteriaceae bacterium | reverse complement strand
CCGTAATCGCCGCCGGCCACCGAAGAGAAGTCGTGGTGCAGATGCAGCCCCGCAAACCCGGCTGCTGAGGTGATGGCGTCGTTGTTGGGGTCGAGTGGCGCGCCGGAGATGTCGGTATTCCACGGCGAATCGGCGGGGAAGGGCACGAACCCGTTCAGGCTGGCCTCGTCGCCCGTGCTCATGCCGCCGCACGCTGAGGCAGGGGCCGCCGGGTCGATGGTCAGGCTCAGATTCGCCGTGGCCGTCTGCGCCGCCGGCGTGCTCGAGTCCGTCACCGTCACCCCAACCGTGGCCGTGCCCGCCGAACTGGCTCCCGGCGTTCCGCTGATCGCGCCTGTCGCGCTGTCAATCGACAATCCTCCGGGCAGATTGCTTGCCGCGTAGCTGTACGGTGTGGTCCCGCCCGAAGCGCTGATCGCGCCGCTGTAAGCAGTCCCGACCGTCCCGCTCGGCAACGATGTGGTCGTGATCGTCAACTGGGCCGGGCTCAGCGTGAGCGGCAGGCTGGCCGTCGCCGTCTGCGGCGTGGGCTTACTTGAGTCCGTCACCGTGAACGCAACCGTCGCCGTGCCCGCGGTGCCCTGCGCGGGCGTGCCGCTGATCGCGCCCGAAGCGCTTGTGAGCGAAAGCCCGCTCGGCAGGCCGCTGGCGCTGAAACTGTACGGGGTCGTGCCGCCCGTTGCCGCGATCGAACCGCTATAAGCCGCGCCCACGGTGCCGCCGGGCAGCGACGCCGTAGTGATGGCCAGCTTGTCTGATTGCGGCGAGGTGTTTCCCTGCGTCGTGACGTAGCCGCATCCGCCCATGCCCGCGGCCGTTGCAAAAACAAGAGCTGAAAAGCGGAAGAGATGGGCAGGGAAAACGCGCATAGCTCGTTTTTCTCCGGTTGCGCCTGGGGAGCAAACTCAAGGGCAGCCTGGCAACAGGCCCGTTGTCGATCGGCCTGGCAAGGCAAGAAGAAAAGAGGCCCGGAGGGTTCCGGCTGGCGAATTCATTCGGCGGAGCTGGAGCCGTTTGTCCGCACCTTGGCCGGAGACACACCTGCCCCTGAGGAGAATCGCTCGCCGCGGGCTTGTCCAGTCCCCTAAAGTTGCAACCGGCTTCGAGCCCAACGCGGACCCTTCCACACGGCATCATGGCTCCGGATCAGCTGCCCGGCTTCGTCGTATCCAAATAGGGAACGGGATTCCGTCCGTCCCGAACAGAACCGCAAATGCCCGCCCCCAACGGATGAGCCCCCGGATTCATCCCGCTGTAACCCGAGCCAAGCCATACTGGAGTAGTCTGCCCACGCAGGCGCCGAACTGGCGCAAAACGGGATCCGTTCCCGGCGGTACCCCGCGCTCGCTGAATCGGGAAACGTACCGTTACTCGAGTCACTCCCTGCCGGTATTTTGGATTGCGTCCTCCCCCGGCCCTTGGATATGCTCAAACTTCATTTCACTGCTGTTTTGAGCGCCCTGCACGTGTGTTGACGCGCTTTAAGTTCCTTGGATTCCCCCGTCTAGGAGCATCTATGCGAGTCGTATGCGCGCGCGATCCTCTGCCAAAGACTGGGTTTCTTTGTGCATCTCTCCTTCTTTCACTCTCCTTCCTTGCCGGTTGCAATTCCTACCAGTTGGGCGACTTGTCGGGAGCCGCAGCCATCTCCGCGCCGGCCGATGCGGTGCGCGTGAACCAGACCATGCAGCTTACCGGGCAGTCCCTTTCAGCCGGCATGGCGCTCACCTTTTATGTGAACGGTATCCAGGGCGGCAACGCGACCGTAGGCACCATCTCGAGCGCCGGTCTCTACACCGCGCCCGCGGCCATTCCCACGCCCGATTCGGTTGTCATCACCAGCACTTCGAACCAATATCCCACCGCACCTCAGGGGCAGGTGACGCTCGCGATATGGAATCCGATTCCGGTGCTGGGCGGTGTAACGCCGGGATCGTTCTCCGAGGGCACGACCACCGTCACCGTCAGCGGCTCGCAGTTCATTTACGGCGCACAGATCAGCTGGAACGGCGCCGCCCTACCCACCACCTGGGTCTCGGACACCCAGCTGGTGGCGCAGATCGCCGAGCCCACGCCCGGCACTTATCCGCTGACCGTAACCAATCCCAATCCCGGATCGGCCAGTGCCCCGGCGATTCCGATGAAGGTTGGGCCCGGGCAGGTGGTTCTGCAGCTCGATGTCAACGGCGACACCGACGTGCGCGTGTCCAACTCCATCAGCTTCGGATTGACGGTCAATGGGACTGACAACCCCGCGGTCACGGTGGCCATCAACGGCATTGCCGGCGGCAACTCCGCCGTGGGCACCGTCGTCGCCAGCAGCGCTCAGGGCTCGGTTACGTACACCGCGCCGGCGGTCGTGCCCACGCCCAGCAACATTGTTCAGCTCACCATCACCAGCGTCGACAATCCCACGGTCTCCACCGCGCAGAACATCTCGGTGATGAATCCGATTCCGATTCTCACTGCGGCAACGCCGAATTCCTTCGCGCCAGGCACATCCACGTCGATCGCGCTCACGGGCCAGCAATTCATCAATGGAGCGCAGGTGCTGGTAAACGGCGCGCCCGTACCCACCACATTCACCAGCGGCACCGAGTTGTCGGCCACGGTGGACATTTCGCAGCCCGGCAATCTCGATCTACAGGTGCTCAATCCCGCGCCCGGTCCGGCTGAGTCGGACGACCTCATCGCCACCGTTACCGGCACGCCGCCCACTCCTGTCGTTTCTCCGCAGGACGCGGCGCGCTTCCTGGAGCAGGCCACGTTCGGCCCCACCGACGCCGACATCCACAACCTTTCCATGATCGGCTACCAGGCGTGGCTCAATGAGCAGTTCGCCATTCCGGAGACGCCGGAAGAGCCGGCCGTGGAGCAGGCGCTGATCGTCAACAATCCGCCCTGCGCCGCCGGCAACGTGACCTGCAACGCCGCCCTGTTCGTCGAGAACGACGACGATGAGTGGCTGGTGCAGGCGCAATTCTGGCAACAGGCGATGACCGGGAACGACGAGCTGCGCGAGCGCGTGAAGTATGCGCTCTCGCAACTGTTTGTCATCTCCAGCAACAACTCGACGGCCATCCAGAGCATGCCCCGCGGTGAGGCGGCCTACTACGACATGCTCGGCAACGACGCCTTCGGTAACTTCCGCCAGTTGCTTCAGGACGTCACCCTGAACCCGATGATGGGCCAGTTCCTCTCCATGCTGATGAACGACAAGGGCAATGCCACCACCGATCCGGATGAGAATTACGCCCGCGAAGTGATGCAACTGCTCACCATCGGCCTGTGGGAGCTCAACAACGACGGCACGCAGCAGCTGGGCTCGAACGGCCAGCCCATTGCCACCTACTCCAACACCGATGTGATGGGCCTGGCCGCAGTCTTCACCGGTTTCAGCTGGAACGTGCCCGGCGACACCTCCGACGACGCGTGGTCTAACTGCTGCCTCTACGTGGGGCCGGGCTACGGCGAAGAGCTGCTCCCGATGCAGAGCTATCCCAGCCATCATTCCACGGTCGAGAAAGACTTCCTCGGCGTCACCATTCCCGCTTCCGGTTCGCCCGATGCCGACGGCGACCTGAAGATCGCGCTCGACACCCTGTTCAACCATCCCAACCTGCCCGCCTTCTTCTCCAAGCAGATGATCCAGCACCTGGTCACGAGCAACCCCAGCCCCGCGTATGTGAATCGCGTGGCCCAGGTGTTCATCAACGATGGCACCGGCGTGCGCGGCAATCTGCAGGCCGTGATCTCGGCCATCCTGCTCGACCCAGAGGCGCGCGACACCGCCACGGCCCAAAGCAATCCGCAATACGGCAAGGTGCGCGAGTCTCTGCTGCGCTATACGGAGTGGGCGCGGGCCTTCACCGCGCAGTCGCGCACCGGGTCCTGGGATCTGGGCACCACCGAAGACCCGATTTACGGCTTGGGCGAGATGTGGCTTCGCTCGCCCACGGTCTTCAACTGGTTCGCCCCCGGCTATGTTCCTCCGGCCACGCCCATCGCCGCCGACGGCCTGGTGGCACCGGAGATGCAGATGACGAACGTATCCACGGTCGTGGGCTACATCAACTACCTGCAAAATGCCATCGGCGCCAACACGCAGGGAGGGCCGGACGTCTTCTCGTCCTACGACACGGAGATGAGCCTGGCCGCCACGCCCGATCAGTTGATGGACCGCATCAACCTGCTGCTGATGTACGGCCAGATGAGCAGCTCGCTCTATAACCAGATTGAGGGCGCCGTCGCCTCCATCCCCATCCCCTCCGGCGATCAGAACGCCATCAACGCCGCGCTTCTCAGCCGCGTGCAAACGGCCATTTATCTCACCGTGGCGTCGCCCGACTTCGCCGCGCAGGAATAGGAGACTAGCCATGTGCAAATGTCATCAGACCCGGCGGCAGTTTCTTCGCACCGCCTCCATGGCTTCCATGGCGGGCTTTTACGTGAGCCCGTTCTTTCTCGAGCTCAACTCGCTGGCGGCCATGGCGCAGGAGAGCACCGGCAGTGACTACAAAGCGCTGGTCTGCGTCTACCTGCAGGGCGGCAATGACGGACACGGCGCCGTCATCGCCACCGATGCCGAGTCCTATGCCCAGTTTGTCCAGGCGCGCCAAGGTGCGCCCGGCCTTGCCTATCCCATGGCCGACCTGCTGCCCATCACCCTTGACACGCCGCAGTCCGGCCGCACCTTCGCCCTCAATCCGTATCTCACCGGGGTGCAGAACCTGTTCAACGCGGGCCGCGCCGGCATCGTCGCCAACATCGGTACGCTCGTGGAGCCGGCAACCAAGGCGCAGATCAACGCCAATTCGGTGGTGCTGCCGGACTCGCTGTTCTCGCACTTCGACCAGACCGCGGCGTGGCAGGCCATCGCCTCCAACCTGGGCAGCGGCGAGCACGTGGGCTGGGGCGGCGCCGTGGCCGACGCCATCGAGAGCATGAACCTGAATTCGAACTCCATGTTCACCTGCATCTCCACCTGCGGCAACGCGCTCTTCCTCGCCGGGCAGACCTCGTTCCAGCTCAACGTGACGCCTGCGGGTCCCATCCCCATCTCCGGGCTCGCGCAGCCGCCCTTCGGCTCGCCCGCGGCCACCAATCCGCTCAACTCCATCCTTACCGCCGAAGAGACAAACCTCTTCGCGCAGGAGTACGAGGTCGTCATCAACCGCTCCATGCAGGCGCAGGCCATCCTGGCCACGGCCATGGCGCCCGCGGGCGAGGGCGGCGTCGCCAATCCGCCGCAGTATCTTGATCCGGTGACCAAGATGCTCACCGATAACCCGCTGGCTGCCTCGCTGCAGACCGTGGCCCGCGTCATCGCCGGCCGCGCCAGCCTGGGCGTGACGCGGCAGATCTTCTACGTGCAGCTCGGCAGCTTTGATACCCACAACAACCAGGCGCAGATTATCTCCCAGCTTCTCACCCAGCTGGGCGCGGCCCTCGAGTACTTCGACGGCGTGATGGTGAACATGGGCCTGAGCAACAACGTGACCACCTTCACCATCTCCGATTTCGGCCGCACCCTCACCTGCAATAGCAACGGCACCGATCACGGTTGGGGCAGCCACCACTTTGTCATCGGCGGCGCGGTGCAGGGACAGAACATGTATGGGCAATATCCGGTGGTGGGCGTCAACCAGGTCAACGACGTCGGCGCAGGCCGCCTGATTCCCACAACCGCCGTGGAACAGTACGCGGGCACGCTCGCCCAGTGGTTCGGCCTCTCCAATAGCCAGGTTGCCGAGGTCTTTCCCAACTTCAACAACTTCGGCACCAATCCCTATATGGGCTTCATGGCCGGCGCTTCCTGATCGCATAAAGCCGCACCCAAAACCTCACCACCTGCAATCCCACCGCAAAATCCGCGGTGGGATTTTTCTTGTGCCCGCAATCCCCGCACCAGCCGCCAAGGCGCGCCCCGCGGCAAGCATCCCGGAGGGATGCTGCGAGGATAGCCCAGGATGAAGTTCGCCGTGGCGAACGAAATCCTCGGAACCGAAAGCAAACCAGGTTCTCCAGCCCCGTAGGGGCGACGGAACCGAGCCGCGGCCTCCACGCCGTACGCTCCTTGAGCGGATCGCATCGTCCCCCGGCGGCGGGTTTCACTCGCCGGGTGCAATCGCCTCAACCCGCTCTAGAATCATGTTGAGGAACTGGCCGGGTCCGGCTGCAAACGGCAAGGCTGGCGGGAGAACGCAAATGAAGCTCACTCGAAAGCACACAACCCGAAAATCGGCGGCAAAAAATGCCGCAGCGCCCCGGCGAACCGCCGGCGTAAAAATTCTCCGGCCTGAAACCTGCGTCATCGACCCTGAAGTCGCGATCGGCCGCGATACCGTCATCGAGCCTTACGTGCAACTGCTGGGACGCACCGTGATCGGCAACGGTTGCCGCATCCGTTCCTTTTCCATCCTCGAGAACTGCACCCTCGGTGACGGCGTGCTCGTGCGTCCGAGCTGCGTCCTTGAGGATTCGCGCATCGCCGGCGGCGCGGAGATCGGTCCGTTTGTTCACCTGCGCCCGGGGTGCGAGATCGGCGAAAGGGCCCACCTCGGCAATTTTGTGGAAATGAAGAAGACGCGCATGGGCAAGGGCGCAAAGGCCAACCATCTTTCTTACCTGGGCGACGCGGAGATCGGCGAGGGCGCCAACATCGGCGCCGGCACCATCACCTGCAACTACGACGGCGTCGCCAAACATCCCACGCGCATCGGCAAGGGCGTTTTCGTCGGCAGTGACAGCAATCTGGTTGCGCCTCTCACCATCGGCGACGGCGCCTACATCGGTGCCGGCTCCTGCATCACCAGGGACGTTCCTGCCGACGCCCTCGCCGTAGGCCGCGCCCGCCAGGTCACCAAGGAGGGGTGGGCCGCGGCACGGCGCTCGCGGCTGGCCGCCAATGCCTCCGGCAAATAGTGCAGCCCTTTGACCGCATCCCCACGCCGTGCCTTTGACCGCATCCCCACCCTTTCGACGCTTTTCTTCGAAAGGACAGGGAGGCACAAACTTCGCGATATCCTTCTTCCGCGCCCAATCCCTGCGCGCCCGTCCGGAACTTCGCCGAACCCTATTCACCGTTGAATCAAAGAATTAATCGGCTGGCCGCGCCGCGTTGGCGGACGGCTCGCACGCGCGCCGCAAGAATCGCCTCTCGAAACCGTCGGGCATTCCCGGCGGCAACCATGACCGTGTTATCTTTTCCGCAGATGCAATCGGTTACTTGCAATCTGCCGGCTGGTATTGCTCCGGGTTCACTCTGGGTGTAGCGTTTCTTTAGAATTGTGAAATCGCTCCGCGAGGAATCAAAGATTTGCGCGAGTGCCTATTCGTGTTCTCTTGCCAGGGAAAAGCGTTTTCGTCCCGGCTTTTAGTGTTGTCCCATTCCTAAGATCACGGTTATCGTTGATTTGGGCAAGAATGCAACTGTCGCGGTACCGTCAACGGTGCAAGAGATCGCGAAGATCGGTCGAAAATGAACCGGGAAGCTCGCGTTAGAAAGTGTCGGCGGCCCGGATTCCGGGCAGCCATCACCGGCGCTCTTTCCATCCGGGCTGCGGAGACGCGGCGCAGCTCATCGCGGAAGCAATCCTCTCGGCGTGAACTGGACCGGGCGGCACGGAGGAAGGAGGATGCTGCTTGGGCTTGAACCTGGCAGGACCGGGATCGCCGAGCGCCGGTGAAAATTCCGGCGCCGAAGCCATGGCGCGCAAGACCTCGCGCATCCTTGTGGTGGACGATGAAACCCACGTCCGCGCGATGATGGCCTCCACCCTGGAGCGTCAGGGTTACGAAGTCCAGCTGGCTTCGAGCGGCCGCGAAGCGCTGGAGACCCTGGAGCTGAATACCTTCGACCTCGTGCTCACCGACATCGTGATGCAGGACTTGAACGGCATTGCGCTGCTCGAGCAGATTCACGCCCAGCATCCCAACCTTCCCGTGGTCATGGTCACGGCCATCCACGACATCAGCGTGGCCATCGACTCCATGCGCCGCGGCGCCTACGACTACCTGCTCAAGCCTTTCGAGCGCGAGCACCTGTTGAACACCGTGCGCCGCGCCATGGATCACCGCCACGCCCTCGAGGAGAACCACAATTACCAGCAGAGCCTGGAACAGATGGTGCGCGCGCGCACGGAGATGCTGCGCCACGCCATGGAAGATCTGGAGCACTCCTACGACGTGACCCTGGAGGCGCTGGGGGACGCGCTGGATCTGAAGGACTCCGAGACGGAGGGCCACTCCAAGCGCGTGACCGCCTACACCATCGCGCTGGCCCGCGCCATGGGCATCGCCCCGGCGGAGATCAAGGTGATTGCCCGCGGAGCCTTCCTTCACGATGTAGGCAAGATGGCGATTCCCGATGAAATTCTGCGCAAGCCGGGCAAGCTTACTCCGGAAGAACAGACTGTCATGCGCGAACACTGCACGCGCGGCTACAACATGCTGCGCAAGATCCCGTTTTTGGCCGGCGCTGCGGAAATCGTTTACTGCCACCAGGAGCATTACGACGGCAGCGGCTACCCGCGCGGCATCCAGGGACGCGAAATCCCCATCGGCGCGCGCATCTTTGCCGTGGGCGACACGCTCGACGCCATCACCAGCGACCGGCCCTACCGCCAGGCGCGCAGCTTTGACGCGGCGCGCGAAGAGATCCTGCGCTGCTCCGGGACGCAGTTTGATCCGGCGGTGGTCGAAGTGTTTCTCAGGATTCCCAACGAGCTTTGGCAGGAGCTGCGCTCTGAGATCAGCGGGCAGAACAAGCGATTTTCCACCTTCGACCTCAATCCGGCGGCGGAGCGAAGCGAGTAAACTGCGGGTTAAGACTGCGTTCGTGCGAGGAGATCCGTCGTGCCCAAGCTGAGTGCGCAGGAAATCGAGGAACGCCTGGCCGCCTTGCCCGGCTGGCAGATTGAAGGCGGCGAACTGGTGAGAACCTTCGCCTTCAAGAATTTTGTTGAGGCGCTTCAGTTCGTCAACCGCGTGGGCGAAGCCGCGGAGAGAGCGGGGCACCATCCGGACATCGACATTCGTTACAGCCGCGTGCGACTGGCCCTGGTCACACACGATGCCGGCGGGCTTACGGAGAAAGACTTTCAGCTCGCGTCCCAGGCAAACGCGCTTACGTGAAGACGGACCTTCAGGCGAAAGTCAGCTTTCGTCCGAAGAACGGCCGGACTGTTCTTCTCCGGATATACCAAAATGTGGATTTTCAGGGGGTTCTTCGGTTTCGCGGAGCCGCGCCAGCGTTCTGCGATAGAACCATGCCGTGGCTAATCCGCCCGCCAAGGCAGACGCAGCCGTGAGCAGTGCAAAACGGAGCCAACCCGCAGAACCTTCCCCGCTCGCCCGTTTTTCCGCAGAAACTTCTGATTCTATGCCGCTTGCCATAATCATCTCTTAGTGTTGCAACACCGGGATTGGCGCCGTTCTATGTGCCCGGAGGAAAAAAGAACTCTACGGCAGCCCGGCAATTAGATGCAGAACAACGGCAAAAGAGGGCCGGAAAATGTCGAAAATAAATTCTGAAATTT
>JASHUF010000062.1 GCA_030040175.1 Acidobacteriaceae bacterium | reverse complement strand
GGGCCGTTTTGAACGGGAATCCGCGGGCCGGGTGCCGGAATCCCGGAGGAGCGGCACGGAGCGGCAGGCGGCCGGAGGCGTTAGAAATTGCCATACACAAAAGGAGCGGAGCCGCGGCCGGCAAGGGTTTGAATGAGCAGGACGAGGGCGGCCAGGGCAAGTCCCTGCACCCAGAACGGCGCCCAGGCCGCGATCCGTCTGGCACGATCGAACCAGCTCGAAGGCAGGCAGTGGAGAACGGCGGCGGCAACGAGCACCAGGGCGACGGGCCGCGTGATGCCGGCAAGCGACCAGGTGCGGCTGCCAAGTCCGTGGAGAATCTGGAGCGCGCCGGCAAGCGTCGGAGTGCGGAAGAATATCCACGTAAAGCAAACAAAATGAAAGGTTACGAGGCCACCGAGGAGTCTGGTCCACCAGGCCGGCGAGGGCGCCGCGCGGCGCTTCTTCCAGGCAAAGACCACACCCAGGCCGAGCCCGTGCAGCGCGCCCCAGATGAGGAAGTTCCAGGAGATGCCGTGCCACAGGCCGCCGAGCATGAAGGTGAGCAGAAAGGCATAACTATAGGAGAGGATGGGGAATTTGCGGCGCTTGGGAAAGAAATCGAAGAGGTAGTCGCGCAGCCACTCGGAGAAAGTGATGTGCCAGCGGCGCCAGAACTCGGCGACGTTGACGGCGAGGTAGGGGCGGCGGAAGTTTTCCTCGAGCTCAATGCCGAGGAGCATGGCTGCGCCGCGCGCGATGTCGGTGTAGCCGGAGAAATCGAAGAAAAGCTGGAGCGCGAAGCCGTAGATCCCGATCAGGATCTCGCCGCTCGAGTAGAGCGCGGGGGTGTCGAAGATGCGGTCGACGAGGTTGTTGGCGAGAAAGTCGGCGATGAGGAGCTTCTTGACGAGGCCGGTGCCGATCAAGAGCAGGGCCTGGGCGCCGTCTTCCGGGGTGAGGAGAAACGGCGACGAGAGCTGCCGGAGCAGCTTGCCCATGCGCGGGATGGGTCCGGCGGTCATGCAGGGGAAAAAGAGCGCGCCGGCGAGGTAGGTGAGCGGGCTGTACGTGGGCTCAATTTCGCCAAGATAGAGGTCGATGGTGTAGGTAAGCGACTGAAAACAATAGAAAGAAAGCGTGAGCGGAAGCAGCCAGCGCCAGCTCGTGCGGGTGAGCAGCGGGATCAGTTTAAGGCTCAAAAGCTGGCCCAGGTTCACGGCGAGCGAGATGCCCAGCAGGAAGCGGCGGAGAACTTTGGAGTGTACGCGGCCCAACCCGCGACCGACCAGGTAGTCGGCCAGCGCGGCAAAGGGCATCGCGAGGTAGATGAGGCTAAAGTGAGCGAGGAAGAGGAGGTTGGCGGCGACCAGAAGTGCGAGTTGCAGGCGGCGCGCACGAACCGAAAGCCAGAAGACCAGGCAAACCGCAGCCAGAAATGCAAAGAAAGGAGCGGAGCTGAGGGGCATGTGTGATTCCAGATCAGATTACTCCAGGTCCTGCTGCGGAAATGTAAACCGGCATCCAACCGGGATGGTATGGAACACATCTTGACATTCCCGGAAAACTGAAGCGAGCGCGATAAGCGGCCCGCGAAACCCGTTCTACCCGACCGGGCCTTTGAAGGCGGTTTTTGGCTCTGCCGTCAAACTAAAGTATTCTTCCTTAGAATCAATAAGATAGAACTGAAACGGTGGAAAACCCACGCAAGGCCGGAAGAGGTGGTTTTGTAAAATAGGCGAATGCCTCAACCCCGAAAATCCCACAATCCGGCTCCGCCCAAGCCGCGCTGGTTCTGGGTGGTGGCGGGGATTTTGTCGGTCGCGGTGGCGGCCGTGGTGTTTACGGACTCGACCCTGACAGTGCAGGCCGATGCGCCGCTGGCGCGTCCGGCCGCGACTCTGCCCCCGCCCGCGCCTCCCGCGAACTTTTTGAACGAGAGACACCGGCCGGCCAAACCGTCGATCTCATCCGAGGCGCTGCACGGCCTGGCCACATGGTACGGCGAGAGGCGGGAAGGCCACTGGACGGCCAGCGGCGAGCGGTTCAACATGATGGCCATGACAGCCGCGCATAAGACCCTGCCCTTCGGCACCCTGCTCCGGGTGGTGGACCTCAAAACCCACAAGTCGGTGGTGGTCCGGGTGAACGATCGCGGCCAGCTCCCCGGTGATCACGTGATCGATCTCTCCTATGCCGCCGCCGAGCAGCTGGGCATTGTGAAGACCGGCGTGACTCCGGTCAAGCTCGAGGTGATTGCACCCGGGAGCGCGACGCACCGTTCTGCCGGCCCGGCAAACTGAACCATTTCCTTGCTGAAAATCTGGTTTTAAGCAGGCTGAATCTTTTGGTACGACGTTCCTTGGTAACGGGTTTGGCGGCTCGACAGTTCTTGTGCGCTATGCCAGACTGAAGTTCACACTGAGGAAGGCCTATGGCGCGACTCCCCCTGAGCGACCCCTCCAGGCCGGGCGGCGGCCTGCGCGCAACCGCGAAAGCGAGACTGGGCTGGCTGTTAGCGGCAGCCGTGACGGGAATGTGCCTGGGCTGCAACGCAAGCATCGCCAGCAACAC
>JASHUF010000542.1 GCA_030040175.1 Acidobacteriaceae bacterium | reverse complement strand
CCGCGACCTCGGCCGGCGTGAGCGCGCTGCCGGGCGGCGCCGGGAGCGGATGGCCGGGATAGAGCAGCGTGTGCTCGAAATACGGCGAATAGATGTTGATCTTAAACGCGGCAAAAACACGAATCTGGTGCTTCTCGAAATCGAGCGTGGGAAACGGGCCGCGGGAGAGATCGTCGTCGATGCCGCGATAAGCCATCGCCGGCCAGTCGCGAAGGGTTCCCGTGGGAATGACGCGCGGTGCGCCGGGCAAAGGAAGCAACTGCTTGAAGGTCTGCACGCCATAAAAAACGCCTGAGCCCGTAGCGCCGACAATTGTTGCTCCGTGCGCGTCGAGAACCAGAATGTAGCCTTCCGATTCCATGACCGGATCAAAGGCAAGATGCTGGCGCGCGAGCAGCGCCTTGGCTTCAACTGAATCCGTGCGTAAGAGAACGACGCGGTAGGGCAGTTGGCTGACCTGCGCTGCAGAGAGCGGCAGCTGCTTGATGGCATCCTCGAGATCGCTCGCGGTAAACTCGTCTTCCGCGTTCCGGCCGGGCGCCGAAACCACGATGCGCGCCGGCAGTTCGACCGGGGCCCCGAGATGCGCTTCTCGCGGGGCCGGGAGCAACGGAACCGCAGCCCGCGCGGTTTGGGCCGGCGATGAAGGGGCAACTAACGCAAAAGGGCCGGCGAAGAGGACGGCAAGGGAAGCGGCGAAACGGCGGCGGCGCAGCATCTCAATGGACCCTCAGCTCAAAAAATTGAGCGTTTGAATTCAATACGATCATTGTAGACTAGGAATTCACCGTTCCGCAGTTCTCAGGCGAGATGCGGAAAAACGCCCCAAGTACCTCGCCGAGGAGACTTTCGTCCCCATGAGAGCCAACGGCCCCGCACCTCGGACGATGACCGATGCTTCAGCCTCGACGCGCCGTTATAACGCCTTCCTGCTGCTGGTGTCGGGCTTGGGCGGTTTGCTCTACGGCATCGACGTGGGCATCATCGGCGGCGCGTATCCGTATCTCGAAGCCACTTCAGGCTTCACGCCCGCGCAACTCTCCGATGTGGTGGCCGCGGTGCTGCTGGGCAGCGTCGTTTCCACGCTCTTCGCGGGCCTGCTGGCCGATTGGCTTGGCCGCAGGACCCTGATGAGTCTCAGCGGCCTCTTCTTCGCGCTGAGCATTCCGGTCATTGCGCTCGCGCATGGATTCGGATCGCTGCTCCTGGGCCGCCTGCTGCAAGGCGTAAGCGCGGGACTGGTCGGGGTGGTGGTGCCGCTTTACCTGGCCGAGTGCCTGGCGGCCTCGCATCGCGGAAGAGGGACGGCGATTTTTCAGTGGATGCTTACTCTGGGCATCGTGGCCGCGGCGCTGGTGGGCATGTACTTCAGCTACCGCGTGGATGCGGTGGCGAAGATGGCCGATCCCGCGGCGCTTTTCCGCTTCAAAGAACATGCGTGGCGGGGCATCTTCTGGGTTTCTCTGCCGCCCGGAGTGGTGTTTGTGATCGGCAGCCTGATGGTCACCGAGTCGCCGCGCTGGCTTTTCCGCCGCGGGCAAAGGCAGCGCGCGCACGCGGCGCTGCTGCGCTCGCGCAGTCCGGCACAGGCCGCGCTCGAGATTAAGGAGATGGAAGCCTCGGCGCGGAATGCTGCGAGCGCGGCCGGCGCGCAGATCCGGGAATCGCTATTGCGCCGCAAATACGCCATCCCGTTTCTGCTCGCCTGCGCCATCCTCGCCTGCAACACGGCCACCGGCATCAACTCCATCATTGGATACAACACCGGCATCCTCATCGAGAGCGGTCTCAGCGATCTCTCGGCGCACTGGGGCTACGTGATCTTCACCTGCGTAAACTTCCTCATGACCAGCGTGGGCATGGCGCTGGTGGATCGCAAAGGACGCCGCTTCCTCATCGTTCTGGGAACCGCCGGCATCATCGTCGCGGAGTCGTTCGTGGGCATTCTCTTCAAGACCACAGAGGCTCGCTCCGTCGATTGCCGCCCGGCCGTGCAGGCGCTGGTGGGCGCCGACGAGCAGTTGACGCTGCGTTTCGACCCGGCCACGGCGGAAAAACTGCTCGCCGCGCAGGGCGGCACCGGGAAACTGGCCGGGAACGGGATCGACAGCCGGCGCGCCTCGCTCGCCGTCATTTACTCCTATGGCGACTTCACGGCAACGACCGATTTCGCCCGCTCCGACGAAGCCGCCGCAACGCCGATCGAAATCACGCGCGCAAACTGCCTGCCCGCCAATCGCATCGAGGCGCTGTTTAAGAATCCTTTTGCGGACTGGAACGCTGCCCGGCGCGCGCCGCTCAAAATTCAAAAGGCGCTGGTGGGCGAGGTGCCGCAACCGGGGCATGGATGGCTGGTGGCGCTGGGCCTTTACGCCTTCATGGCGCTCTATGCCATGGGCCCCGGCGTGGTGGTGTGGCTGGCGCTCTCTGAGCTCATGCCCACGCGCATCCGCTCCAACGGCATGAGCATTGCGCTGCTCATCAACCAGCTTGTTTCCACCACGCTGGCCGCCATTTTTCTTCCCTTCGTCGCGCGGCATGGCTATTCGTCCATGTTCTTCCTCTTTGCTGCCTTCACCCTGGTGTACTTCCTCGTGGCCACGCTGTTTTTGCCGGAGACCAGGGGCAAGACGCTCGAAGAAATCGAGGCATACTTTGAAGGGAAGGCGGTCGCTGTCCGACCTGGCTGATTGGTCTTCGTCCTTTATTTTTCCACCACGGCCTTGGACAGGTTCCGTGGCCGGTCCACGTCCACGCCGCGCTCGAGCGCCATGAAGTAAGCGAACAGCTGCAGGGGAACGACTTCGAGAATCGGCAACAGATACTCTGAGGTTTCCGGCACGCGTACGCAGTCCGTGACCAGGGCAGGCACGCCGCTGTCACTCTTATTGGCGAGGGCGATCACCTTCGCGCCCTGCTCCTTCATGTCGGCAAGAAGCTGCAGCGTCTTTTCGTACCTGCGGATGGAGGCGGCGAGCTTGCGGTCGACCGTGGCCAGCACCACCACCGGCACGCTCTCGCTCACCAGCGCATTGGGGCCGTGCTTGAGCTCGCCCGCCGGGTAGCCTTCGGCAGCCACATAGGACGCTTCCTTGAGCTTTAGCGCGCCTTCGCGGGCGATGGCGTAGTGGATGCCGCGGCCAAGATACAGAAACGTGGCTGCGCCTGCATATTTGCGTGCCAGCGCGGCGGCCTGGTCACGCCAGGGGTCGAGCTGTGCTTCGAGGGCGCCAGGCACACATTGAACGTCGTGCATCGCCTGCGCCAGAATCTCCGGATCCAGACGGTTCAGATGCATCCCTTCGTAGAGGGCCACGAGAAAAAGCACAGCCAGCTGGCAGGTGAAGCTTTTCGTGGCCGGGATGGCTTTTTCCACCCCTGCGGCCAGATTCATGGAGAAATCCGCCTCGTGGGCCATCGTCGACGCGGGCGCGTTGGTGATGGCCAGCGTCTTGTGCCCTTGCCGGCGTGCCTCTTCGAGCGCGGCCAGCGTGTCCGATGTTTCGCCGGACTGCGACAGCACGAGAACGCTGGGATGCCGCACGTCCTTACCGCCGCGATAACTGTATTCGCTCGCGTACTCAACATCGACGGCCAGCCCGCACAGGTCCTCGAGCAGAATCTCCGCGTACAGTCCGCTGTGGCGGCTGGAGCCGCTAGCGGCAATCAGAATCTCGCCATTGGGATTGACCCACTTTGAGAGCTTCCCGCCGATTTCGGGTTTCAGTCCGCGCTGGTCGAGATAAAGCGAAAGCGTCCGGCTGATCGCCTCCGGCTGCTCATAAATTTCGCGCAACATCTGGTGCGGAAAAGCGGGCATAGGCGCACCCTTTCGCAGCTGAACGGCGGAATTATTACGTCAATATGATCATATCCTATTATTTCAATCATTTTCTTGAATATTTCAAGATATTTTGGCTTATCGCCTGGATGAATGGGGGACGTTGGCTGTGGTCCCGTCCGGCAGGCCGCGGGGATACCCTGCGGAGGGCGGTCAGCTCGCCGGAAAATCTCGGCGCCGGTCCAAAATCGGAGGCGCGCCGGCAGTTCCGGCAACATACTGCGGCCTGTCTGTGCCGAAGTATTTCTTGTATGCGGAGATCCAGTCGCTGGCAATTGCCCGTTGCGCTGTGAGCAGATCGAGTTTGTGCGCACAGACGAGCTGGTGGAGGCGTTCCTCGAGCGCATCCTTGGCACGCGCGTCCCAGGAGCCCGCGCGATAGGGCTCCGGCCAGAGGTTATGAATGTCGTCGGTGCCGCCCAATCCCGGCGCAATCAGGAAATCGACTTCGTAGTCATCGGCGCGGGCATCGCGGATTCCGTACTCTTGAAAAACACTCGCGCGCAGAGATGCGGATACATCCTTGACCACCTCTTCGTGGGGCATGGAGCAGACTTCGGTCATCGAGACGGGCCGGGTCGCGCCCGGAGTCAGGCTGCGGTTGGGAACGAAACCGGCCTCAACCGCTGCCGCCTGAGCCCCGTCCCGGCCTGATGGCGCTGGATGAAAGACGAGTCTGCCGAGTGCAATTCCCGTCAATGCCATGGCCGCAAGGGCCGCCCAGCCAAGCCATGGCGCAGGCCGTGCGAGGCGCAGCCAGAAACCGGGTCGGCGGGCAAGAGCCGCCTCGGCCATGCGGATGCGCAGGAGCGCACGCGGACCCTCGATGGAAGGAATGCGGTGATCGAAGATCGCGCGCTGCGCGAGCGCAAAATCGGCCAAGACCTTCTCTCTATCTGCCAGCTTCCTGCGGCAATCCGGGCAGCTTGCAAGATGGGTGCGAACACGACGCGTCAGCGTGCGCGGCGTCTCGCCCTCCGCGGCGCGGAGGAGATCCTCATCCGAAAGATGCCGCTGATCGAGCATCCATTCACCTTCCGTCCGCACGGATCAACCGGGAAAAGGACCGCGCCAGCGACGCCGACACGGTGCCGAGGGAGACCCCGAGCACGGCGGCAATCTCCCGGTACCGGAGGCCTTCGGCCCGCAGGCGCAGGCAGCATTGATCGGTCTGCGGCAAAGCCCGAACCACGGCCAGCAGATGGCGCCGTCTCTGCCTGTCGGAGAATTGCTGCTCCGGTGAGGGTCCGGGGTCGGGCGGCTCCTCCATTAACTCATCGGGCTCCATGCGTTCGCGCATGGCTTTGATTCGATTGCCCTGCTTCAGGGCCAAATTATGCGTCACGCGGAAGATCCATCCGCGAAGATTCTCGCGCGGCCGTCCCTGCTGCAGATGCCGGAAAAGCGCGAGAAAAGTCTCCTGCACCACCTCTTCGGCGTCGTGCACGGCGATCCCCAGCGAAAGGCCGTAGCGCAGAAGCGGGACGCGAAACTCTTCGAACAGCCGCAAAACCTCGCGCTCCACGTCCGATTCCGCGGCCCCGTCGGATCGCGGGACGCAAAGCTGGCCCACCGAGTTCGCAGCGGACACGCCCTGGGAGGCTTCCATGGGTATATTCGATTCTTATCATTTCTGTTCAGGTTATCTGCAGGAAAATTCTTTCCGCGCCCGCTAACGAGCTGAACCGAGCGGCTTCGCACCGCAACATTGCATCCGCTTCGCAATCCCACTAGACTTGGAACTGGCTCCCGTTGCCCACCGGCTTTGAGCGGAAGTGGTGAAATGGCAAACACACTAGCCTTAGGAGCTAGCGCCCAAAAGGCTTGCGGGTTCAAGTCCCGCCTTCCGCACCAAATTCATGGAAGTGCGGGGCAGGTCTGGGTCCCTCGCTGCGCTCGGGATTTCGCCTGCGGGCCAACGCCCGCCAAGCGGCTCAAGTTCAAGTCCCGCCTTCCGCACCAAATTCATGGAAGTGCGGGGCAGGTCCGGGTCCCTCGCTGCGCTCGGGATTTCGCCTGCGGGCTAACGCCCGCAAAGCGGCTCAAGTTCAAGTCCCGCCTTCCGCACCATCAATCGAAATTGCTATTTAGAGCCGGCGCGCTCAGGGGCGGCCTAATAAACACCGGGCGCGACCCGAGGGCCGCCCCGGTGACTTCGCATGGCACACGCGCGTATGATTCGTACCGGAGGGCAATGCTTATGCACTCTTTGTTCCGGAGATGCGCTCCACTCCTGCTTGCAGTGGCGATGGCTCTTCCCGTAGCGATGATGGGTTGCCGATCGCAGGAAACCGTCTACTACGAGCAATGGGAGCACGATACTCATAGAGAGCACATGGATTTAAACAAGCGCAGCGCAGAAGAGCAGAGAGAGTATGCGGACTGGCGCCGCAGCCAGGACGAACGCCATTAGAGCGGTTTCAGAGTGGTTATATCCCTTTTTTGCATCGCGCAGGGTGGCTTTTTCTTGAGGAAAAAGCCACTTCAACGGGTCGTCTTCGGGATACAGCAACTCTGAAACCGCTGTAGTTGAGTTGCGTGTGCCGATATGCGAAGGGCGGCCCGCAGGCCGCCCTGGGTGGCGATGCGCGCGAGCTCAGCGTGTGGCTGCCCAGACGTGATAGCTGTTGAAGAGAAAATCCCCGCCGAGGATCAGAATCCAGAGCCAGAGAACGAAGCGCAGCGGCCGGCGCGGAATGTGCGTGCTGAGCAGCGTTCCGCCGATGGCCCCGGCAGCGCCGCCGGCGATCAGTTGGAGCAGCAGCGTGGGACTGGAGGCGTGCGTGAACCAGTGCGCGCCGCTGCCGATGAGCGAGACGAGAAAGCCGAAGACGATGTCGGTACCGACCACCTGCGCCGGAGCAAGAGGAGTGAAACTGAGCAGGGCGGCGCTGCCCAGCGCGCCGGCGCCGGCCGAAGAGAAGCCGACTTCGGCGCCCACAGGAAACATGAGCCAACTCAACAGCGGGCTGCGGTCGCGAGCCGAGGAATTCTCGCGCATGGGCCGGAAGGAGTAGACGATCTGCCAGCTCGCGGTGCCCACAAGAATGGCGCCGAGAATGGCGTTGAGCGTGTTTTCCGAGCCTGCGGTCATGAGCCGCTGCAGCAAGAGCGAGCCCAGCAGGACGCCGG
>JASHUF010000541.1 GCA_030040175.1 Acidobacteriaceae bacterium | reverse complement strand
TGCACAACCATCCCGAATCCGCGCTCTCCGATGGGCCGCAGTCCATCTATCCCAAGCAGTTCCACGAGATGATGGGCGAGGTTGGCCAGATTGCGCCGGTGGTGCTGCGCCGGCTGCCGCGCGGCATCCGCGTGGAAGCCGCCGCCGGATAAGCCAGCCCGGATAAGATTGAACCTGTGCCGCAGACTCCATCGCTGGCGGGAACTCCGCTGATTCAAAGCAAGACGCCGGGTGCCCCCGGTCTCGCTTTTGAGACCGGGGAAAGCACGAAGGCTAATCCCGGGGATTCTGCAATTGGAACCGTCGATCGGGATCCCGGGGCGCCCAGTCAGACGCTCCAGAAAAGCTAGCTGGTCACGATCTTCTGCGCCACGGTCTCCTCATCCACGTCGCTCTGGATGATCTTATTGTGGAGGCAGTAGAGGGCGAGCTCGAGGCGGTCGCTGACGCCGAGCTTGTCGTAAATCTTGCGCAGATAGTTCTTGATCACCTGCTCGGTGGTGCCGAGCTGGAAGGCGATCTCCTTGTTGCGCTTGCCCTGGGTGATGCAGGTGATGATGGCCAGCTCCTTGGGCGAGAGGCGCGGCTGGCTGCGCGGGCTCACCAGCGCCGCGGCCTGGGCGCGATAGGCCTCGATGACCCAGTTGACTGACTGGTTGTCGATCCAGGTTTCGCCGGCGGCGATGCGGCGCACGCAGCGGACGAGCAAATCGGGAGAAATCGACCGGTTGACAATGCCGCGCACGCCGCGCCGGTAGAGCTCCACGGTGTGGTTCTCGTCGGCCGCCACCGCCTGCACGATCAGCTTGACGTCGGGCGCCAGGCGCAGAAGCTCCGGGATCACATTGGTGGTACCGGCCAGAAGGCCGCCTTCAAGGAGGACCACGTCGGTGGGATAGCGCTCGATGGCCGCGCGCAGGCTGTCCAGAGAGTCGGCCTGGGCCACCACGCGAAGATCGTCTTCCAAAGCAAAAACTTTGCGAATACCTACGCGGTAGATCGCCTGTGAATCCGCAAGGATGATGCGGATGGTGCCCGGCTTTACCGTGTCAAGTACTTCGCCCTCAGGAGCGTCGTCCAGGAAATCCATAGTTGGCTGGCGCCAAAGGACCTCCGCTCTCACCGCTCCGCAAACTGGTATTCATCGATGGTGGCGGCAGCGAGATGCAGGTCTTGGCTTAAGGAGCAGCGTACCACACGACCGGTGCAATGAACTAGCACATCATGGGGAGTGCCGAGAACCGTACGTGGCATCCGAAGGTCGAAATGGATGTCGACGCCCACCGAAAGATCGTGGGCGAGCTCAAAAAGCACACCGTTGGAGGAGACGTTCTTGGTGAGCGCGGGCACCCCCCCCGCGGGGGTGTCCACCACCACCGGCAGAGAAAGAGGGAAGCGCACGGCACAGCGAACTTCCTGGCGCATCGCAGAGGAGTCCGGCTCCTGCGTCGGAAGAGAGAAGGCGGTATTGACAAACTTCATGGGAGCCCACCCGGATTTCAGTATCGGCTATCTGCGCCACTCTAGCGGAAATTATCTCTGTGAAAAACGGCACCAAAGTTTCCCGGCGAGTAACTTTGCACCGCGCTTCATCCCTTTTGTTTCGATGACTTTTGGAGTTTCTAATGGCTCATTCGGAATCTTACCGAATGGGAAAAAAGGCTGCCGACGCGCCGACAAACTCCTGCTTGCGGTTGTGGTCGACGCCCATCATCTTTCCCCGGCCGAGCCGGACCAGCGCGAGTGCGGGCGTGAGATGTCCGCCGTCGGGCCAGAGATAAAGGATTCGGATCTCGGCCTGCGTGGATCCGCAGGGAGTCTCAATTGTTGGTTCGAAATGCATCCGCTGCTGCAGCAGGAAGTCTCTGCGCCGAGGGGGAGGAATCGCTTCCAGTTGAGCTTGCGTGGGATCGAAGACAATTCCTTTCCCGGCAAACGAGAAGAGCGGCTTGAGCAGGACGCCGGTGAACACGGTGTGGGGATGCGTCTCGGCGGGCAGCGGCACGCCGGCCCGGGCGAGCTCTTCGCGCCCCGGGCCGCGCAGAAAATCGTCGAGAAACACGGCCGGAGGAACCAAGCCCGGAGAAACGCGTGTGGACCGGTGCGGCCTGCGCCCGTGCCGGGTAGCGGAGAGCCAGGGAATTGAGAATTTGCTGATGAGGAAATACCAATTGGGGTGGCCAGCCCATTCCACGTTCCAGGATCGGGTCCAGTCAAACGGCAACCGCACTTCGCGGGCGATCAACTCGTCGGCGATGGCGCGGTTATAGACGCGGTGAATGGGCGTGAGCCGTCCGGAGGGACCGCGATAATGCAGCCGGTTGCCGTCGGCCTCAATGGAGCGGATATCGACGACCGCGATGCCGAAGCGCCGGGCGGTGACTTCGAAATCGGGCCGCGTCTTCTGGTGCTCGGGATCGAGCTCGGAGAGAACCACGTTTTCCGGATCGCAGTTTCCCACGATCGTCTTCTTCAAAAGAGCCCAGTAATCTTCTTCGCTGAGTCCGCTGAGAAACACGCACAGTGAGCCATCGAGCGCAAAGACGCGGCGATAGGCGGAGCAGAGAACAGCCTGATAGGCAAAGACCGAGGGAAATGCCTGCATCTCCACAAGGCGCGGAGCGAGTTGGCCGCGCGCATCCCGGATGAGCGAAAAATCCGCGGTAAGAAAATGCGGATGCGCGGTTTCCTCCGCGGCGCAAAATCCAGGCGGAATGGCTCTACGCGCAGCGGCTAGATATTCACCATCGCCGAGAAGCGTTTGCGTGAGCTGCGCGCCTGCGTTGGCCATCGCCTCGAGCAGTTCCCGGGGGACGAAGATGGGCGTCTCGGCCACGCGGAACCCGACTCTGACTCCGCAATCGGCTTCGAGCTGCGCCAGCAGCGTGGCGTAGTCCGCCGGATGGAAGTGGGAATTGAATTGACGGCGGAGGTCAGCGATCACAAAGAATCCCTCCCGCAGCGGGATTCCGGTTGGAGGAAAAGGACGCCGGAACGAGCTGCAACCGGTTAACCAATGATATTCCGGAGGGCCAAAATCGCCGTCCGCTGCGGCGCTTGGGCCCTAAAAAGGCGAAAGAAAGACGAATCTGTCTTAATTTTCTGCAAATTAATTCCGTTTGAGGCAACAAAAACGCTATTCAAGTGAGAATTTGGATGTATAGTACTTTCGTGGTAGAGGTATACCTCGTTTAGGTTAGTCTGGCTTTCGCACCACGTTTTTTCCTGAGGGGACAACATGAATACGAGAACAAAGATACGCAGCTTTCTTCTGGTAGCAGCTTTGGCTATTCTGGCTCTTTCACAAGCAAAGGCATCGCCCGTCAACTCGATGCATCTGATCGCGCCCACTGTCAGTGGGGGCGGAGTCGCGCTGACGGCCCCCTACAATCCACTACCGCCGTTCCCGCCATCGTCCCGCGGAATCGCATTAACGGCTCCCTACAATCCGTTGCCCCCGTTCCCGCCTGCTTCCAGAGGCGTGGCGCTGACGGCTCCGTATAATCCGCTGCCTCCGTTCCCGCCTGCTTCCAAGGGCGTGGCGCTGACGGCTCCGTACAATCCGCT
>JASHUF010000540.1 GCA_030040175.1 Acidobacteriaceae bacterium | reverse complement strand
TTGAGGCGAATGTGGGCCGCGCGCCCGCGCTGCGGGAGATGCCGGTTCATTTGGATCTCGACTGGCGGCAGGCGCAGCTGGGGCAACTGGCGCGGCTGGTTACGGGGTCCGATCCGGGATGGCGCGGCGACCTGACGGGCGAGGTGCACGTGGACGGCACCGCCAACGCGGCGCAGATTCGCGCACGGCTGCAGGCCACGCGCGTGCATCGCGCGGAGTTTGCGCCGGCCGAGCCGATGGACTTCGACGCCAATTGCGGCTTTGTGTACCACTACTCCCGGCGCGCCCTCGAAGACCTCCAGTGCGAGTCGCCGCTCGGCGACGGGCACGTGCGCGTGACCGGCGCGATGCCGCGGGAGAGCGAGCCGCCGCAGCTCTCCTTCGAGCTCGACCACATTCCCGTGGCTGCGGGGTTGGAGGCGCTGCGCACGCTGCGCAGCGACGTGCCGGAAGATCTGGAGACCGGCGGCACGGTGAGCGGAAAGATGGCCTTTGCGCCCGCAGCCGAATCAGCGCAAGGTTCCGCGCAGGGACACGCGCGCAAGGGTGCGCCGGACGGGCCCGGCCCACTGACCGGATCGCTGACGGTGGAGGATTTTGCGCTGAGCGGCGCGGGCTTGAACCGGCCGATTGAGATTCCGAAGATCGTGCTGGAGCCGGCGGAGGCGACGGACGGGAAAGAGGGTGCGGGCGAGGCGGGTGAGGAACTTGAGGGAACGGTAACCCTGCCGGCGGGAGGAACGTCGCCGCTCACCGCCGATTTCCGGCTGGCGCCGCGAGGCTACCAGATGACGCTGCGCGGGCAGGCGAATCTGCAGCGGGCGCGGGAACTCTTGCGTGCGGCGGGCGTGGCCGGGCCTTCGGGACTGGACGCTCTGGCGGGCGAGCCGCTGGCGATCGACCTGCGCGCCCAGGGGCCGTGGCTGCCGGCAGAAGCTCCTCTCACAGAAACAGCTGCGGCGGGAGACGGAGCCGCCGCGCCGGTCACGGACGGCGCGCTGGCCGACAGCCTGAGCGGAACGCTGACGGTCCATGACGTGAACTGGAAAGCGGAGTTTCTGGCGCACGGCGTGGAGATTACGGAGGCCACGCTGCACCTGGGCAACGGCGAGTTCCGCTGGGACCCGGTGGAGTTTGCCTATGGGCCGGTGAAAGGGACGGCGAGCCTGACCGTGCCGGAGAGCTGTGCGGAGCCGGAGGGTTGCCCGCCGCAGTTCGCCGTGCATTTCGGCAACCTGAATGCGGCCACGCTGGAGACGGCGATCCTGGGGGTGCGCGAGAAAGGCACGCTGCTCTCGGATTTGATCGAGAAGCTGCATCCGGAGTCAGCGCCGCCCTGGCCGCGGCTCGAGGGCAGCGTGAGCGCGGACTCGCTGGCGCTGGGGCCGGTGACGCTCACGCAGCCGCAGGCCGAACTGCGGATCGAAGAGACAGGCGCGCAGATTGCGCATCTCGAGGCAGGGCTGCTGGGGGGAAGGCTCGAGGGTACGGGCGCATTCGACCGGGCGGCGAGCGCAGAAGACGCGCCTAAGTACGCGTTCGATTGCCGGCTTGACGGGGCACAGGCGCATGCAGTGGGACGGCTGATCGGCGAGACCTGGTCGGGCGGAACGCTGAAGGCGCATGGCGAGGTGAAGCTCGCCGGTTACACCGACGGCGATCTTGCGAGCTCGGCGGCGGGCAAGGTGCATTTCGAGTGGCGGCATGGGGCGGTGATGACACGGAACAGTGCGGAGCCGGAGGCCGCGCCGGGGGCCGCGGCTGCGGCACTCAGGCGCTTTGACCTGTGGACAGCAGACGCGGCGATCGGAAACGGAACAATCACATTGGGAGAAAACCAGGTGGAAGAGGGAGGGCGCAGGCAGGCGATTGAAGGAGCAGTCACCTTCGGCGATCCGCTGGCGGCGCGGTTCACGGCCAGCCATGGAACGCGCCAGCGCGAGGGGGCGCAGGCCGAGCGCGAAAATCAAGCCGGTGCGGCCGGAAATCCGGACACCCCGCAGCCGAAGCAGTGAGGCGATGAAACTTCCCCCGGTTCTGGTCCGCTGCCAGGGCGTTCTTTTCGACATGGACGGCGTCCTGATCTCTTCGCTCGGCTCCGTCGAACGGAGCTGGGCGGCGTGGGCGAAGTTGCGCGGCATGGAGCCGGAGGCCGCGCTGCGTGTAGCGCATGGGCGGCGGGCAATCGATACGCTGGCGCGGCTGCGGCCGGACCTGGACATCGAGACGGAGCTGAAGGTGATCGAAGACCTGGAGGCGGCCGACAACGAGGGAGTGACGGTGCTCCCCGGGGTCCTGGAGCTGCTGGCCGTGCTGCCCAGAGAACGATGGACGGTGGTGACGAGCGCGACGGAGCGGCTGGCGCGGGTGCGGTTGGCGGCAGGCGGAATCCCTGCGCCGGAGCTGCTGGTAACGGGGAACCATGTGACCCGGGGTAAACCCGATCCGGAGCCGTTTCTTGCCGGAGCGGCCCTCCTGGGCGTGCGGCCGGACGCGTGCGTGGTCTTCGAGGATTCTTCATCGGGCGTGCAGGCGGGACGGGCGGCGGGGTGCACGGTCATCGCGACCACGTATTCGCACCCCGTGAGGGTGCTGGAGGCGGCGCATTACCTGGTGCGGGATTTGCGCGACGTGCGCGCGCAGGTGGTGGAAGATGCGGTGGTGTTGCAAGTGAACGTGCTCGAACGGTGATCAGGGGTCAGGGGTCAGGGGTCAGGGAACAGGGAGCAAGGAACCGGGAACGAGGACCCAACGGGACGAGACTCATACGAAATGACTCCGAGATTGTGCCCCATCGTTGCGATGCACTTGTCATTGTCGCAAAGGTGGGAGAGCACCAGCGCTTACTTTCCTCTCTCATCCTGCGCAAGTCCGCGTAGCGGACGAACCGAAGCATCTGCGGTTGCCTCTCGGATCACTCACCACTGACCCCTGATCCCTGCTCCCTGACCCCTGTTCTCTGTTCCCTGCCCTATTCGTTAGCTTCGATGCGGCGGCCATGCGGATCCTGGAGCGGCCGGGTGTTCATGCGGAAGAGATTGGTGAAGGCGCGCAGCTGCTCGCGGCTGATGCTGATGTCGTTCTCGAAGACGAACCAGCGAACGCCTTCCGCGCAGGGCGGGGTGAGCTGGGAGCCGGCGTAGGTCCAGTAACCGCGGTCAGCGGGAAGAAAGCCCCCGGGATCGATCATGTCTTCCACTTTGGCACTCGAGCCTGCGGCTGCAGGCAGGTGTTCCCAGAGAGCGGCAAGCACGGCGCTGGGCGCGCCGCGGTCCTCATTCAGGCGCACGGCGACGATGGCGAGGCGGCCGTCCTGGCTCTGGTGGATGAGGTCGACCTCCATGTCCGTGAGCCGGCCTTTGACCGCGTGCTCGCTGGGGTGGTGGAACTCGAAGCGGAGCAGGTTGTAGCGGACGCCGCCGGCGACGATGGAACTGCCGGGGTCGACGCGGGCCACGATGCCGCGGCCGGTGTTTTCAAGCGTGACCGGGCCGCCGATGTAGTGGAACTCGATGGGCTGAAGGGCGCGGTTGAGGCGGGCGCCGCGGATATCGACCGGCGATTGCTCGTGCCCGTGGGAGCAGGCCTGGTAGGCGGGATCGAGCTTTCCCCAGACCAGCGGTCCGGTGTGGCCTTCGTAGCTCCAGTTCGCATTCTGGGCAGCGCAGAGGGCGGAAAAACCGAGGGTGAAAACGGCGGCGGCCAAAAGACGCATGCATTTCTCCCTGATGAGATCTTGCGAACGAATCCCCGGAAGATTCTAAGACATGGACGCAGGCGCGCGCGGATGGGCGTGTGCTTTCCTACCCTTTTGCCCAAGAACGGCGGAAGGATGGGGCAACAGGTTTTGGGGTGGATTGCGGCGGAGCGCGGCGCTCAGCCCTGCGGCGGCGCCAGTTGCGCGATGAAAAAGCCGAAGAGCACCAGCAGGCCCACCATCAGAACCACGGAGAGGCGCAACCGCAGGCGGAAGACCGAGCGGGGCGAGCCGATGCGGGGCACCAGCGGCGCGGCAAAGAGCAGGCCGGTGGTGAAGCCGCCGATGTGCGCCGAGTTGTCGATGGAGATGCCGGTGTAGCCGCTGCCGAAGTTGATGAGGAAGTCGATGGCGAGATTGATGACGGCGAAGTAGATGACGGAGCGGCGCAGGCGCCTGAGCTCGTCGGCGGGAACGGGAAGCACCTTGGACTTGAGCAGGATGATGAGCGCGCCGGCGATGCCGAAGACGGCTCCGGAAGCGCCCGCGCCGGCCTGGAAGAAGGGTGCGCCGGCGGAATCGCGCAGGGGATGGATCCAGTTGTAGCAGGTGGAGAGCAGGTTGCCGGCGGCGCCGGTGAGAATGTACGCGGCGAAGACGCCGAAAGAGCCCATGAGCGGCTCGGCCAGCAGGCCAAGATTCCACAGGCACCACATGTTGGTGGCCAGATGGATGATGCCCACGTGAACGAACATGGCGGTGACGATGCGCCACCATTGGCCGTAGATGAGCACGTTGTTGGGACGGTCCGCGCCCCAGCGCATGAGCTGGTCCACATTGGGCATCCAGGGGCTGATGCGGTGCAGGACCATGGCGAGAAAGACGCCGCAGTTGATGCCCACGAGCAGATACGTGGCCGGCGCCGAGGCCCACAGCGGACGGCGGCGCGTGCGCGGCTGGGGAGGCGCGTAGTCATCCCGGGGAACGTACTCCGGCGCGGCCTCAGCGGCTGCGGGAAGATGATCCTGTGAGTAGGAGTTGAAACCGGGAGGCGCGCTTCCCATAGCTCCACTTTAATGCATTTTCCATTTGCATGTTGTCAACAGAATGCGGCCAAAGAGTGCGGAGCGAAGGGTTGTAGTCTGGAGATGGATGCGCCTGGTTGCGGGCGACGAACGGGCGCGGCGGAATTCAATCGAAACCATGAGGAGCGTGCAGGTGGGGTCTCAAGGCGATGAGAAACCGGTACGGCGGGCGCTGGTGAGCGTGACCGACAAGACCGGACTGGTGGAGTTTGCGCGGGCGCTGGCAAGCTTTGGCGTGGAGCTGATCTCGACCGGAGGGACGGCGCGGGCGCTGCGCGAGGCCGGATTGCACGTGAAGGACATCAGCGAGCTGACCGGTTTTCCGGAGATGCTCGACGGGCGGGTGAAGACGCTGCACCCCAAGGTGCACGGTGGGTTGCTGTACATCCGCGGCAACGCGGAGCACGAGGCCGCTGTGGCTGCGCACGGCATTGAGCCCATCGACATGGTGGTGGTGAACCTCTACGCATTTGAGAGGACGGCGGCACAGCATGGGGTTGAGTTCGCGCGCCTGATCGAGAACATCGATATCGGGGGCCCGTCGATGGTGCGCTCGGCAGCGAAGAACTTTGAAGACGTGGCCATCGTGACGCGGGTGAGCGACTACGCGCCGCTCGTGGAGGAGCTTCAAGCAAAGAAGGGCATGCTCGGCCGAGCGACGCGATGGCGGCTGGCAAAGCAGGCGTTCGCGCTGACGGCGGCTTACGATGCCGCGATTGCGGGCACGCTCGAGAAGATCGATGAGCCGCCGGAGCGGGATGCGCCGCTGACACTCGACACCGGCGCGCTGCCGCAGACGCTGCGCATCCTGATGCCGCGCCAGCAGACGCTGCGCTACGGGGAAAATCCGCACCAGCGGGCGGCGCTGTATGCGGATGGCTCAGGGCTGGGCGTGGCCGGCGCGCGGCAGCTTCAGGGGAAAGAGCTGAGCTTTAACAACCTGGTCGACCTCGACGCGTGCTGGGAGCTCGCCCAGGAGTTCGACGAGCCCGCCGTGATCATCGTGAAGCACACCAATCCCTGCGGCGCGGCGACGGGCACGAGTGTGCGCGAGGCATACGAGAAGGCGCTGGCGAGCGATCCGGTGTCGGCATTCGGCGGCGTGATCGGGATCAACCGCGAAGTGGATGATGAGGCGGCCGAGGCGATCGCCAAGCTTTTTGTGGAAGCGATTGCGGCGCCGGCATTCACGTCCGCAGCGCGCGAGCGCTTTGCCGCGAAGAAGAATCTGCGGCTGCTGGAGATGAAGGTTGAGGTGAGAGCAGCGCCGGCGCGGCCGGTGGTGAAGCACGTATCCGGCGGATTACTGCTGCAGGATGCCGACACGGGCCGCGTGACCGAAAGCGAGCTGGACGTGGTCACGTGGCGCCCGCCGACGTCTGGGGAGCTGCGCAGCCTGCTGTTCGCGTGGCGCGTGTCAAAGCACGTGAAATCGAATGCGATTGTGTACG
>JASHUF010000539.1 GCA_030040175.1 Acidobacteriaceae bacterium | reverse complement strand
CGCGGTGACCACGTCGCTCTTGAGCCCGTTTGCAGCCGTGAAATTCGTCACCGTGCCGCCATGCAGGCGCGAGAGCCCGGCCAGCGTTGCCACCCACAGGTCGCCGTTGGCATCGTGCGCCATGGCCCCCGCCAGATCGCTGCCCAGCCCGTTCGCATGGGTGTAGACCTCGATGTGCACCGGGCTCTCCACGCTGGCTGCATTGGTCCAGTGCGCCAGGCCATGCCGGGTTCCGATCCACAGCGAGCCGTCCGCATCGGCCAGCAGCGAGCGGATAAAATCGTCGGGCAGCCCGTCGGCCGAGGTGAACGTCTCCACCATGCCTTCGCGCACACGGTTGAGGCCGTCGGGCGTGCCCACCCACAGGTCGCCGTTGGGCGCGGCAGCCAGCGACAGAATCACATTGCTGGCCAGCCCGTCGTTCACGCGCAGGGTCCTGGCCGCCACGCGCGCAGCCCCGCTGCCGGCCAGCGCATTCAGTCCCCCTCCGTCGGTTCCCACCCAGAGCGTGCCGTCGTGGTCTTCCACCACGGCTGTGGCCGCGTCGCTCGAGAGCCCGGCGCGCGTATCCACGGTGCGGAAGCGCTGGTCGCGCAAAATGTGCAGCCCCTCGGTCTCCGTGCCCACCCATACATCGCCTTCGCGGTCTTCCATCAGCGCCAGCACTGAGGCCGCGGCCAGCGGATCGAAGCCGGGCATCACCTCGAGCCGGCCCCCGCCCGCGCGCGCGAGACCGGCGTCGGTCCCGATCCACAGCCCGCCTTCGCGATCGGCCATGAGCGCCTGGATGCGATTCCCGGGCAGCTCCCTGCCCACGCTCAGGCTCACCTCTTTGCCCGATTGCATGAGCGTGACCGTGCTCGCCGTCGCCTGCGCGGGACTTCCATCGGCGAGTTGCGCCGAAAAGAGCGGATTTCCTTCCGGCGGCTGCGCTTGTACGGGAATCACGCGATCCGTTGTGACCCCGGCCACGCCGCTCTCCGTGGTCACAACAATCTCTCCGTTGGCGCCGGCGCTCAGTGCGCGGATGCTGTCGCCCGGGAGCCCGTTGCGCGTGGTCCACACCGTCGCCGTTCCGCCGCTCCAGCGCGCCAGCCCCTCGCTGGTTCCAATCCACAGCGATCCGTCCGGAGCAGCGAGCAGGCAGCGGACATCGTTGCCCGGAAGCGCAGGGCTCGTGGTCTTGTCGAAGATGGTGAAGGCGATGCCGTCAAAGCGCGCCAGGCCGGCCTCCGTGCCCAGCCACACAAAACCGTCGCGCGTCTGCGCCAGCGCCTGCACCGTGTTCTGCGGCAGCCCGCTCTCCATGGACCAAGACTGCCGTGCGTAACCCGCCAGCGGTGTCCCTGGCTCGAGCGCCGGAGCCGGGCCTGCGCCGGCAGCGAGCGCCGCAGCAAGCGGGAGGGTCCAGCGCCAGGATGGAAAGCGAGGCACGTTTCCACAATACAGCCTCCACGCGAGCCGGACGCTTACGCAACGAAAGCGATGCAGCCGGAGCGGTCATTGCCGTAGCGATGCGCCCGCGCTTTCCGCCCCTCGCCGCGCCGGTTGCTTGCACGGATCGATCGCAAACCCGCAAGCCCCAATTTCGGCGCAAACGAAAAAGGCGAAGCGCCCATGCGCCCCGCCCTCGCCCACTCGCCAACGTGCGCGGAGCGCACGCTAACTTGCTAACTCGCTAACTTGCTGCCTCAATACAGCCTGAAATTCACTTCTACCGTGATCATCACCGGAACCGGCGTCTTGCCATCCTTCAGGGCCGGCTTGAAGCGGTACTTGCGCACGGCTTCGAGAGCTTTTTCGTCCAGTCCCATGCCCAGAGGCCGCACCACGCGCGGATTTTGCGGCATGCCGTTGGTGTCCACGATCATCGAGATCAGGCAGACGCCCTGGTACTTGGCGCGCCGCGCTTCGTCGGAGAATTCGGCTTCAACGGAATTGAGCGGAACCGGCGCGGAAACTCCGCCGCCGATCTGGTAAACGCCGCCGCCGGTGTTGCCGCCGTAGCCCGGTCCGTAGCCGTCGCCGCTGCCCGAGCCCATGCCGCCGCCGCTGCCCGTGCCAATGCCGCCGCCGTTTCCGGTTCCGTTCGAGAGCACCACGTTGACGCTGCTCTTCATGCCCAGGTTGGGCAGGTTCGGATTGTCAGGAAGGGTGATGTTCTTTTGCACGTCGAGAGCCGGGGGCACGGGAATCTTCGGGTTGTCGAAGGTCTGCACCTGCGGAGGGACAATCGGCTTCTGGTCCAGCTTGGGCAGCTTGCCCTTACTGGCCTCGATAATGCTCCGGTCGCCGCCGCCCCCGCCGCCGCCGGCCATCTTGAGATCTTTCGGCGCCTTGAACTCGCCCACATCGATGGGCGTCACGTTGGTCTGGGTCACCGTCTTGATCACCTGCCGGACCCCGAAGAAGAGCAGAAGCGCGAGTATCGCCAGATTAAAGGTGGAGGAGATGCCGATGGCCCACGGGTTGGCCTTCACGGCCATGCGGTCAGGGACCGGGATCGGCGTCGAGGTCAATTCAAGCGGCGGCAGCTTGGGAGGGAAGAAAACGTCGCGGATGCTCTCATAGAGCCCCGACCAGATCGGCTTCTCTTCGAAGGCCTTCCCCAGCAGGGCGTCCAGCCCGTGGCCCTCCGCCCCTGTTGCCGCGGAGCCGGCCTCCGCATACGTCGGTGTCAGTAACTCGTTTCCCATAGTGATTTCCGGCTCGTTTTCGCTTGCCCGTCCCGGCAGGGGCTTGGCCAAGTACAGGCTTGTTGCTTCATTATGCTTGACGGCGCCCGTCCTTGTCTCGGACCGAACGTCACCCGCGACAGGAACATTGGTATCCAGAGTCTCATATTTCGGCTGTTCCAGGGCTCCCATAAACAATAGACGGTTCCTTTGGCCCGTTTGTTACCCGGAAAAAAGACCCGTTTGGCCAGTTAAACTGGAGACAGAGCACGGCCGCACCGAAAAACGGAGTACCCATGTCCCCAGCGCCGGAGTTGAAGGCGACCCTGACCCTGCCGCAGACTGCCTTTCCCATGAAGGCCAATCTGCCTCAGAATGAGCCGCTTCGGCTCAAGCGCTGGGCCTCGCTCCGGCTCTACGAGCAGGTGCGCAAAGCTGCGCGCGGCCGACCCGCCTACCTGCTGCACGACGGCCCCCCTTATGCCAATGGACCCATCCATCTGGGTCACGCTCTCAACAAAGGCCTCAAAGACTTCGTGGTCAAATCCAAGACCATGGCCGGCTTCGATGCACCCTATGTTCCCGGTTTTGACTGCCACGGGCTGCCGATCGAGATCAAGGTAGATGAAAAGCTGGGCCGGAAGAAGCTGGAGCTGCCTGCTCCTGCGGTCTTAGATGCATGCCGGGCGTATGCGCAGACCTACGTTGACCTGCAAACGCAGCAATTTGAGCGCATCGGCTGCTTCGGGCGCTGGGAGACGCCGTATAAGACCATGGCGCGCGACTACGAGGCCAGGACGCTCGAGGCGTTTTACGGCTTTCTCGAGGGCGGCTTCGTCTACCGCGGGCTCAAGCCGGTCTACTGGTGCAT
>JASHUF010000538.1 GCA_030040175.1 Acidobacteriaceae bacterium | reverse complement strand
CGGCATTTTCTGAGTTACTGTGTCCTTTTCATTTCCTCGTAAGGCCGCCGCTCCCTGTTGGTCGCGTCGACTCTGCCTTCCATCTTCGGGATCCAGCTACTCAGAAAATGCGTTACGGCATTTTCTGAGTTACTGTGTCCTTTTCATTTCTTCGTAAGGTCGCCGCTCCCTGTTGGTCGCGTCGACTCCGCCTTCCGTCTTCGGGATACAGCTACTCAGAAAATGCGTTAGCGCCCTGAGTTTGGAGTTTCTGACAAAATATTTCGAAGGAACAAGAAGCAGATTCTTCGTTCACCACCCCCAAGCTGAAGTGCACGCTTGGGGCCCTGTTCACTCAGAATGACATCTCCATTGCGGTGCGAACTTTAAACTTAGCAAACTAGGGATACATGCGGTGCAGGGTGCGCGCAAAGGGAATGGTCTCGCGCACGTGGTCCAGGCCGCAGATCCACGCCACCGCGCGCTCAATGCCCATGCCGAAGCCGGAGTGGGGCACGCTGCCGTAGCGGCGCAGGTCGAGATACCACTGGAACGCTTCCATGGGCAGCTTGTGCTCCCGGATGCGGCTCTCGAGCAATTCCAAACTCGCCGCGCGCTGCGACCCGCCGATGATCTCCCCGTAGCCCTCGGGCGCCAGCACGTCCACGCACAGCGCGTAGCGCGGGTCTTTGGGGTCGGGCTCCATGTAGAACGCCTTCACATTCGCCGGATAGCGGTGCACCATCACCGGACGGTCATATTGCCCGCTCAGCCAGGTCTCGTCCGGCGAGCCGAAGTCGTTGCCGTACGCGAACGGCGCCTCCAGGTGCCCGTCGCGGTGCGCCTGGTTCAGCATCTCCACCGCTTCGTCGTAGCGCAGCCGCGGGAAGGGCCGAACGATAGTCTTCAATTTCTCCTGGCCGCGCCCGATCGTCTCCAGCTCCGCCGCGCGGTTCCTGAGCACGCTCGCGACGATGTGTGCGAGAAAGTTCTCCGCCAGCTCCATCAGCCCATCGAGGTCCATGAAGGCGACTTCGGGCTCGATCATCCAGAACTCGGTCAGGTGCCGCCGGGTCTTCGATTTCTCCGCCCGGAACGTGGGCCCGAAGCTGTACACCTTGCCCAGCGCCAGCGCCGTCGACTCGACGTAAAGCTGCCCGCTTTGCGTCAGATACGCGGGATCGCCGAAGTAATCCACGGGAAACAGGGTCGAAGTTCCCTCGCACGCCGCCGGCGTCAGGATCGGCGGATCGGTGCGGATGTAGCCGTTCGCGTCAAAGTACTCGGCCGCCGCGCGCATGATCTCCGCGCGAATGCGCAGGATGGCCGCCTGCCGCGGCGTACGCACCCACAAATGCCGGTGCTCCATCAGGAAATCGACCCCGTGCTCCTTCAGCGTGATGGGGTACGGGTCCGATTCCGGGACCCTCTGCACCACCTCCAGGTCTTCCACGTCCAGCTCATACCCTCCCGGCGCGCGCTTGTCCGCCCGCACCCGTCCGCGAACCATCACGCTCGACTCCTGCGTGAGCCCTTTCAGGGCATCAAAGACATGGGACGGGACGCTTTTCACATGCGCCACGCCCTGGATGGTTCCCGTCCCGTCGCGAAAGATGGGGAAAAGAAGCTTTCCCGATTCGCGCAGGTTATACAGCCACCCCTGCAGCCTGACCGACTGGCCTTCGTACCGGCCGATGGCGGCGATGGTGGCGAGCGGTGCGTCTTGGTCGGGCATGGTCGAATCGCGTCTTTCTCGTGGTTGCGTCTTCCCGCGTTGCGGGGCCGGCAACCGCCTGCGGCAGCTCACGCGGCCGGGGCGGAATTTCTAGAATAACGCGCTCCCGGCTGCCGCCGGATGGGCGCCCGCGCCGGAAGGGCTTTGATTGAGCTGGAAATGCTTTTGATTGGGACAATAATGCCCGGGATTGCATCTTATATGTAGCGAGGAGGCAGCTTTGGCAGCGATGGGTGAACGCGCTGAGGTCAGAATTGAGGAAATGCAGCAGACTCAGGCCGATCCGGAGACCGCGGAACGGTTTATCGCGGAAAAGCGGATCGGGGAAAGAATCCGCAGGCTGCGTCTGAAAAAATCCATGGGCCTGGTCGAATTAGGGAAGCATACCGGGCTTTCCGCCAGTTTTCTCTCCCAGCTTGAGACCGGCCGGGTGGTGCCGACGCTGAGAAATCTGGCGCGCATTGCCATGGTCTTTTCCAAAGATCTCTCGTACTTCTTTGAGAATGAGCCCACGGCCATGTTCCGCGTGCACCGGCAGAAGGACCGCGTGCGCCTGCCGCAGACCGGCGCCGATCCGCCCACCTATACCTTCGAGAGCCTCGGCTTCATGGTCCCTGACCGGCACATGGATCCCTATTTTGCCGAATTCCTGCCCGTCGAAGGCCACGCCGAGCCCAAGGCGCACATGCACCAGGGCTTCGAATTTCTTTACGTGCTCAATGGCGAGCTCGCGCTCCGCCACGGCGAAAACCAGTGCACTCTGGAAACCGGGGATGCCGTCTACTTCGACGCCGGCACACCCCACTCCTACCAGTGCGCCGGACGCAAGCCCGCCGGCGCCATCATCGTCACCATGCACCAGGCGCCGCTGGCTCAACCGCTGCCCTTCCGCGCGCCGGCGCCGGCGCCGCGGCCCATGCCCGGCGGCCTGCCGCGCACCAATGGCGGCGAAGAGCGCGGCGAGGGTGTCTTGTAATCTTCTTGAAAACCGTCCGCGTCCCCGGCCCTTGCGCCGCGCAGGGCCCGGTCCGGCGTGTCCAGCGTTCGATTCCGCTCTCTACCTCATTTCCTCGCCTCCGGCCGGCAGCAGTTCGTAACTCACAACGGCGAGCCGCTTCGAGTCCGGCGACCAGTTGTTCACGTTCATCGATCCGTTCCCGCC
>JASHUF010000537.1 GCA_030040175.1 Acidobacteriaceae bacterium | reverse complement strand
ATGGGCGGCACGAGCGTGCAGCTCTGGGATGATGCCGAACGCTGCGCGGCGGAGATTCGCGCGATTTCTCCGCGCGACGTGGAGGGCTGGCGCGCCATGAGCGACGTCATCCGCCGGCTGCGCGACGCCATCCGGCCGGCAATTACTGAAGGCGGCTCGCGCGATCTCCCACGCGATTTGTGGATCGGCGAAGCGCCCACCCGCGAACAAATTGAAGAGCGCATCGGCGCAGACGACGAAGCGCGCGCGCTGCTCTTCGAGTGGTCGATGGCCGAATTCGTGGAGCGCTATGTGAGCGACGAGCGCTTGCAAACCGCCTATCTCGGCCAGGGCGTGATCGGCACCAACGCCAGCCCCTTCGACGCGGGCACGGCTTCGATCCGCTTTCATCACGCTTCGGGGCGCCTGGGCGGCATGCCCGATATGTGGGGCTACGTGCGCGGCGGGATGGGCATGGTGAGCTTCTTTTTCTGCGATGCGGCGCGCGAGGCCGGCGCGGTTGTGGCCTCCGGCGTACCGGTCGCGCGGATTCTGCCGGGCGCGGGCCCGAAACACGCGGAAGTCGAGCTTGAGGGCGGCGAACGCATCGCGGCGCGCGTGGTGATCTCCAATGCCGACCCGCGGCGGACGCTCCTGATGCTGGGCAATGCCGCAGATCCCGATTGGAAAGAAAAAGTGGAGCGCGTGCCCATCGAGGGTTGCACCGTGAAGCTCAACGTGCACCTGCGCGAGCTGCCCAACTTCACCGCGCGGCCGGGTGTGAACGAGCCGCACCACTACGGGCAGATCAACACGCCGCTCACCAAAGAGGAATGGAGGGCCGGTTACGCCGCCGCGCGCCGCGGCGAGCTGCCCGCATACCTCTGGTGCGAGCTTTACTTTCAGAGCGTGCACGATGCAAGCGTGGCGCCTGCAGGCACGCACACCATGAGCGTGTTTGCGCAGTACGTGCCCTACAAATTCGCGCGCGGCACGTGGGACCAGCGCCGTGGGGAGGTGCGCGCGCTCACTCTTAAGTCGCTGGCGCGCTTCTGCTCCAACATGCCTGAAGCCGTGATCGACTGCCAGGTGCTCGGTCCCCCGGACATCGAAGAGAAAGTGGGCCTCACCGGCGGGCATATCTTTCAGGGCGAGTGCCTCCCGCCCTACATGTGGGCCAACCGCCTCTCGCCGCGCACGCCCATGCCGGCCGTGTATCTCTGCGGCGCGTGTACGCATCCGGGCGGCAGCGTGATCGGTATCAACGGGCGCAATGCAGCCATGGCGGTGTTGAAGGACAGCTTTTAGCTTCTAGAGTTGGTTGCATAAATGGCCTCAGGCTGTTGGGTACTGTCCCTCAGGGGCTAAAGCCCAATGATTATGCGGCCTTTGCGGCCCGACTAAAGCCGGGCCCTTTTACAAAGCCATTTATGCAACCAGTTCTAGCCTCTAGCTTTCAGCTTTTTATCGGCTGATCGACGGTTGTGCCTTCCCAGGTCCCCAAATGCGAGGGACCCGGGGCACCCGCTCTCAGCTTGTCCGTGCGAAAGCAAGGGCCGTGCCCTTTTTCCCTCAGACAAAGGGATCACGGGACAATTCGCCTTGTTGCGCACACATTCCTCTGCTATGCTCCGCCGTACATGTCCCCGGCTCCCGAACTGAAGCGCAGCCTCGGGTTTCGCGACCTGGCGCTGTTTTATATCGTCAGCGGCTTGAGCATCCGCTGGATTGCGACCGCTGCGGCCGCGGGCCCGAGCGTTCTCCTCATCTGGCTTGCGGCTCTGGTCTGCTTTTTCCTGCCCCTGGCCGCCACCGTTATGGAGCTCTCCTCGCGCTATCCCGAGGAGGGCGGCATGTATATCTGGGCCGAGCAGGCGTTCGGAGAGTTCGCCGGATTCATCACCGCGTGGACTTACTGGATGAGCAACCTGCCGTACTTTGTGGCCGTGCTCTACTTTGCCGCTGCCTCCACGCTGTTTGCGTTGGGCGAGCACAGGCGAAACCTCGCCTCGAATGCGGGTTTCTTCATGCTCTTCTCGGCCGGGTGGATCGCGATCATCACCCTGCTCAACATCGTGGGGATCGATGCCGGCAAGTGGCTCAACAACGTGAGCTCGCTCGGCAGCATTCTGCCACTCGCCTTCGTGATCGGCCTGGGCGCGATGGCGTACGCGCGCTTCGGGTCGGCGGTCCACTTCACCGCGGCCGCCCTCACGCCGCACTGGTCGATGAAGAACGCCATCTTCTGGTCGGGCGTCTTCTTCGCCTTCGCGGGACTGGAATCCGGTTCGGCGATGGGCGACGAGATTCGCAACCCGCGCAGAACGATACCCTGGGCGATCCTGGCCGGGGGCAGCGTGATGGCGATCGGCTATGTTGCCGGAACCGCGGCCCTGCTGGTGGCCGTCCCCGCAAACTCCATGAACGGCCCGGAAGGATTGTTGAACGGCATCCGGACGCTGAGTGCGCATCTCGGCCTGGGGTGGCTGCTGGCGCCCATGGCGCTGCTGGTGTGCCTGAACGGCGTGGGCAGCGCGGCTGCCTTCCTCTCGTCCACCTCGCGCCTGCCCTTTGTTGCCGGCATTCACAATTACCTGCCCCCGGTCTTCGGCAGGATTCATCCGCGCTTGCGGACGCCGTGGGTGGCCATCGGCGCCTACGGAGCGGCGGGCATCGGAATGGCGCTGCTGGGCCAGGCGGGCACCAATGTCCGCGGCGCCTACGACATGCTTGTGGGCATGGCCGGGCTGACCACGTTCCTTCCTTACCTTTTTGTGTTCGGCGCGCTGATTCGCGTGCAGAATCGACCCATGGAGGCAGGCGCCCTGCGCACCCCCGGCGGACGGCCGGCGGCAATTGCGCTGGCGCTGATGGGCCTGACGAGCACAGTGCTCACGGTGGTGCTGTCGGCCATCCCTGCCGAGGACGATCCCCACCCGGTGCTGGCGGTGGTGAAGATTCTCGGGCTTACCGCGGTGCTGGTGGGCGCGGGCGTGGCCGTGTTTGCTGCCGCGCACATGCGCAAGCGCAGGCAGGAGGAGCGCGCCGTCACGCGCTGAATGCGCGCACGGCCGAAAGCGGGCAAGCGGTGCGCCGCGCCTTCGGCGGGCCGCGCTCATGCATATCCTCAAGGGACACGGCGCAAGTGGCTGATTCAGCATCGGATTGCGGGGGCCATTTTGCAGCGCGCGCCGGCGGCACGGCCCTTCCCGGATTCAGCCCGCGCACTTGCCGCCGGGGGCCCCGTTTTGCAACTATTTACTTGGCTGCCGCGTCAATGAAACTACGTGCGCGTTCACTCCAGCGATCCCTGGGTTGCGCTATCCCGAAGCCGATGCGCTCAAGCCGCCGCGACCAACAAGGAGCCGGCGACCTGGGCCAAGTCTTGAGAGGATACGTCTGCCCGGGAATCGCTCGCAAACGTCAAGGCTCGCAAACGTCAAGGCTCGCGATGGGATTCTGGTTTTTTCGCTTGAGTCAGGTTATGCCTAAGTCCGGGACCTTGCGGTCGCGGGGTTCATCCGGGCGCGTTGGCCGCCTCGCGATCGGACCTGCGGATCGCATCCGTCCATTCTGATTTCGAAGATGAAAACAGATTTCAACCAATCTGAGGTTCAGGACTGGACCCAGAAGAGAAAAATATGGACCGATCTTCGCCCTCGAACGAATCGCCTTCACCGGATTTTCATTTTCATCGAAGCTCGAAAAAACGCCGCCACTGGTGGGTGTGGGCGATTATCCTGCTCGCCTTTGGCGCACTGTTTTACTGGGTAATCCATCAGCACATGCAGAGCCAGCAGGCCGTCGCCGGCGGCGGCCGCGGAGGACGGCGCAATGCCATGGCCGGACCCGTGCCGGTCACCTACGCCGCCGCGACAAAAGGCAGCCTGGGCATTTACCTCAACGCTATCGGCACGGTGACGCCGGTGTATACCGACACCATCACGGCCGAGGTCACCGGCCTGGTGACGGCGGTTCATTTCCGCGAGGGCCAGTACGTGAAGAAGGGCGATCCGCTCATCGACATCGATCCGCGGCCCTACGAAGCCCAGCTCAAGGAAGCGCAGGGAGCGCTCGAACGCGACCAGAACCTGCTGGCCGAGGCGCAGATGGACCTGAAGCGCTACCAGGACGCGTGGGCCAAAAACGCCATCCCCCGCCAGACGCTGGAAGACCAGGAAAAAGTGGTGCTGCAGGACCAGGGCACGGTGACCAACGACGAGGGCACAGTGCAATACGACCAGGTGCAGGTGGGCTTCTGCCACATCGCCTCGGCCATCGACGGGCGCGTGGGCCTGCGGCTGGTGGATCCCGGCAACGTGGTCACGGCCAACTCCACCACCGCGCTGGCCGTGGTGACGCAGACCTCGCCCATCACCGTGATCTTTACCCTGCCCGAAGACAGCCTGCCCCAGGTGCTCCAGCAGATGCGCGGCGGCAAGGCGCTCACGGTCGATGCCTATGACCGCAACCAGCAGACCGAGCTCGACACCGGCAAGCTGCTGACCGTCGACAACCTGATCGACACCACCACGGGCACGGTGAAACTGCGCGCGCAGTTCGCCAACGCGAAGGGCCTCCTGTTTCCCAACCAGTTCGTCAACACGCGCCTGCTGGTGAAGACGCTCGAAAATCTCACTCTGATTCCCTCCTCCGCCATCCAGCACAACGGAAGCAACGACTTTGTTTACGTCATCCAGAATCCCAGCGTCAAAGGCAAAGCGGTGGCGCTGATGACCAACGTGAAGTCGGGAATCTCGGATAAAGGCGAAACGGCGGTGACGGGCATCAACCCCGGCACGGTAGTGGCCAACAGCAGCTTCCAGAAGCTGGTGGACAAATCTCCCGTCTACCAGTCGAACGTGGCGCTGCCTTCGAGCGAGGCCACCGAGGAAGAAGCTCCATGAGTCCGTCGCGCCCCTTCATTCTGCGGCCGGTGGCCACGTCGCTGCTCATGGCCGCCATCCTGCTGGTGGGCATTGTCGCGTTCACGCAGTTGCCGGTCTCGGCGCTGCCTGAGGTCGATTACCCCACCATCCAGGTGCTCACGTTTTATCCCGGCGCCAGCCCTGACGTGACCGCGACCACCATCACGGCGCCGCTGGAGCGCCAGTTCGGGGAGATGCAGGGCCTGAGCCAGATGACCTCCACCAGTTCCGGCGGCGTCTCGGTGATCGTGCTTCAGTTCGACCTTTCGCTCGGGCTCGATGTGGCCGAGGAGGAGGTGCAGTCGGCCATCAACGCGGGGCAGACGTTTCTGCCCTCGGACCTGCCCGAGCCGCCCATCTACAGCAAGACCAACCCGGCGGACGCGCCCGTCCTCACCCTCGCCATCACCTCCGACAACATTCCCCTCTCCACCGTCGAAGACGACGTGGACACGCGCCTGGCGCCCAAGCTGTCACAGCTCGCCGGCGTGGGCCTGGTGACCATCAGCGGCGGCCAGAAGCCCGCGGTCCGCATCCAGGTGAATCCCGTCCAACTCTCCTCCTACGGCCTCAACATGGAGGACATGCGCACCGCGCTCACCGAGGCCAGCGTCAACTCCGCCAAAGGCAACTTCGACGGACCGCGGCAGGATTACCAGATCGATTCCAACGACCAGATCACCGATGCCGGCCAGTACAAGAACGTGGTGGTGGCCTATGTGAACGGCGCGCCGGTGTTCGTCAAAGACGTGGCCGACGTGGTCAACGGGGTGGAAAACACCAAGGAAGCCGCGTGGATGAACATGACGCCCGCGGTCATCCTCAACATCCAGCGCCAGCCCGGGGCCAACACCATCACCGTGGTCAACAGCATTGAGAAAGTGCTGCCGCAGCTCGAGGCCAACCTGCCCGCCGGCCTGGAAGTGACCAAGCTCACCGACATGACCACCAGCATCGAGGCCTCGGTGCACGACGTCGAGTTCGAGCTGATGCTCACCATCGGCCTAGTGGTTCTGGTCATCTTTCTCTTTCTCCGCAGCCTGCGCGCCACCACTATTCCGTTCGTCGCCGTGCCGCTTTCACTCATCGGCACCTTCGCCGTGATGTATCTGCTCGGCTACTCGCTCGACAACCTCTCGCTGATGGCGCTCACCATCTCCACCGGCTTCGTGGTCGACGACGCCATCGTGATGATCGAGAACATCAGCCGCTTTCTCGAG
>JASHUF010000536.1 GCA_030040175.1 Acidobacteriaceae bacterium | reverse complement strand
ACTGACACCCAGGCCCAGCCGGCAGCAACCGTGGGCAAGGCTGCGCCGGCGACGGGGCAGAGCAGCGACTCTACCGTTGTAGAAGAGTAGCGCGCAAGCCGACGGATACCCAGATCTGCCGGCGCTCCTGGATGGAGCAGAGGACAGGCCCGGAGGGGTCTGTCCTCTTGTGCTCCTCGCCTCGAGAGCGATTCCATTCCTCGGGGACCGCCTAAGCGGCAGCAAGCCGCTTCAGCTTGATCTTGTCTGCCGGCACCTGCGCGAGGTCGTAATGCGCTTGTTGTGTAATCCAACTGGCGGCGCTTCCGCCAAAAACCTGGGAAAGTCTGACGGCCATCTCAGCGGAGATCCCGCGCTTCCCGTTTACCAGCTCGGATAGAGAGGTGCGCGTAACGCCCAGCGCCCGCGCGCCCTGCGTGATGGTAAGACCAAGTGGCTCAATGCACTCCTGCAGTACCGTCAATCCCGGGTGGGGTGGGTTTTTCATCGGCATGTCCGGATCTCCTTAGTGGTAGTCGAGGTAGTCGACGTCCGTTGCGTTGCCGGCGGCGAAGCGAAAGATGACGCGCCAATTTGCCCGTACCGTTACCGCCCAGAATCCTTGGTGTTCGCCCTTGAGGGAGTGGAGACGGAAACCGGGAAGATTCATATCTTCGCGCGAAGTGGCTGCGTCCAAACGGACCAAAATGTTTCGCAGCTTTGGCACATGCTCTGCGATTACGCCGCGTGAATCATCATCCTCATAAAGGCGTCTCAGGCCCTTGTGGCGGAACGACTGAATCATAGTTGATCGTAATGCGTAATGTAACGCACGTCAACCGGCCGCTTCGCATTGCGCTACGTGCTCGGCGCGGACCTCGTTGGCCGTGAAAAGGCGGAGAAATGGCGCTGCCTGGGCGGCGGATTCGACAGCAGGGCGTCCTCCGGCTTCTTCGCGCTCCACAATGCAGACCACGGCGGCGACAATCATGCCGGCGTCGCGCGCCGCCTCAATGGCGGCGATGGTCGAGGCGCCGGTGGTGCAGACATCGTCGACAATCACCACGCGCGCGCCTTCGCGGCAGAAACCCTCGATGCGCCGTCCCGTCCCGTGCGCCTTTTCCGCCTTGCGCACCAGGAAGCCGTGGAGCAGCGGAGCGCCGGGTTGCGAGAGAGCGCGCCAGGCGCTGGCCGTGGCCACATTGGAGACGATAGGGTCGGCACCCAAGGTGAGCCCGCCCACGGCCTCGGCTTCAATGCCGTTGGCTTCGAGAAGATCGAGGATGGCGTGCCCGGTGAGCCGCCCGCCTTCGGCATCGAGCGTGGTGGTGCGGCAGTCGATGTAGTAATCGCTGGTGCCGCCGGAGGAGAGCTTGAACTGGCCGAGTTTGAAGCTGGTGCGGGCGAGGAGGGAGAGAAGTTGCTGGGCGTGGGTCTTCAAGAACAGCTCCTAGCTTCTAGCTCCTAGCTTCTAGCTGAATGAGAAGCCCGGAGCGATCGGAGTCACAAGAATGCTTCAAAGCTAGCAGCTAGAAGCTAGAGGCTGGAAGCTGCTTTCCTCACATCTTGTCCAGGTGACGGAAGAAGTCAGTGCCGATGAGCATGATGGCAAAGAGCATGAAATTGTAAGAGGCGTGGACGAGGGTGCTGGCGGCGAGCGAGCGCGTCCACAGCCGCACCGTACAGAGCACCAGGCTGACGCCGACGAGCAGCAGAAACGGCCCCAGGGAATAACCGGTCTGCGCGGCGTGCAGGCCGGCGAAGGGGATGCTGGTGAGGACCGAACCCACAATCATGGCGGGCATCGACCAGCGCGGATGACCGTTTTCCGCGAGCGGGCGCACGGGCGCGTGGTTGAAGATTTCCGCAAACCAGTCGCAGGCGGTCGCGAGCGCGGGGAGAAGAAACCCGCGAAAAAACATCTCCTCAAAAAATGGGGCAAAGGTAATGCCGAAGAAGAACAGCAGCCACGCCGCTCCCGGCTCGCGAAAGACCTCTTCAATGGGCGTGTTTTTGGGTCCGGGCAGGACCTCGCTGTTGAGGAGGGCGAGAAGAAAGCAAATGAAAGCCGCGGCCACGAGGCGCCAGCGCAGGCGCAGAGCCGTGCTCGCGTTCCATTGCAGGCCGGAGAAGAGACTCTTCTTCCAGAAGAGCGGGAAAATAATGAAGCAGCCGATGAGGGTGAAGATGTAAATCAGGGCCTCGCTGCCGAGGGTGTAGTGAATCTCAGCGGCCGTGCCTTGAAGGGACGTGACGCCGTAGAGGTGATTGTGAATGGCCAGGAGGATCACGCCGATGGTCGCCGCGAAGCCAAGGAGGAGAATGAGCAAAAGCATGAGCAGATGGCCGAAGTGCGGAATGCGCACCGGCTGCGGCGCCTCGGGCAGCATGGAGCCGAAGATCTGCGGCGTTCCGGCCGGAGCCGGTTCCGGTTGCGCCGCAGCGGGCGCACCGGATTCGCCGATGGTCTCCGCCGGTGCCACGGCAAACGGCGCGCTCGCGGCGCGGCCGTCCTGCCATGGAAACCCGGGAGCGGCAGCCAGGGTCTCCGGCGGGCCGAGCTCCGCGCGGAAGGGTTCCGCGCGCGGCGAGTCGATTTCCGGTGAGGGTTTCAGCGCGGGCTCCGCCTCACGCTCCGGCGCGGTCAAAGATTCGCCCTCTAATTTCTCTTGCGGCTTTTCGTCCGGGTAGCTGCTCATGCCATCCTCATTCTCAATTTCCGTTCTCAGGCCTTCCGTTCTCAAGCCGAGACCAGTCTTTTCTTGGCTGCACGCCGGGCGCCGGCGCGCGCAGCCTGGAGGCCGGAATCAGGCAGCAGGGAATTGCCGCGTGCGTCTTCATCCAATTCAGCCTCCGCCAGCCGGCCGCTCTCTGCAGAGTAGTATCGCTTGAGGAATTGCCCGGTATAGGATCCCGCCGTGGCGGCAATCTTGGCCGGCCGTCCCTCACCCACCACGCGCCCGCCGTCTTCGCCGCCCTCCGGACCCAGATCGAGCACCCAGTCGGCGTTCCGGATCACATCCAGGTTATGTTCAATGATAATGACAGAATTGCCCAGATCGGTGAGCCGGTGCAAGACCTCGAGCAGCTTGCGCACATCGTCAAAGTGGAGGCCGGTGGTGGGCTCGTCGAGCAGGTAGAGCGTGCGCCCGGTCTGGCGCTTGGAGAGTTCGCGCGCCAGCTTCATGCGCTGCGCTTCGCCGCCGCTGAGGGTGGTCGCGCTCTGGCCCAGATGCACGTAGCCCAGACCGACATCGACCAGCGTCTGCAGCTTCTGCCGCACCTGGGGCACATCGGCCAGCAGCGGCAGCGCGTCCTCGATGGTGAGATCGAGAATGTCGGCGATGGAGCGGCCATGGAATTTCACCGCCAGAGTCTCCTGGTTGTAGCGGCGGCCGTTGCACACTTCGCACTGGACGTAGACATCGGGCATGAAGTTCATCTCGATGCGCCGCTGGCCGTCGCCCTGGCAGGCTTCGCAGCGGCCGCCCTGCACGTTGAAGCTGAAGCGGCCGGGCTTGTAGCCGCGCTCGCGTGACTCCGGCAGCATGGCGAAGAGATCGCGGATGGGCGAGAAGA
>JASHUF010000535.1 GCA_030040175.1 Acidobacteriaceae bacterium | reverse complement strand
CGGCATTTTCTGAGTTACTGTGTCCTTTTCATTTCCTCGTAAGGTCGCCGCTCCCTGTTGGTCGCGTCGACTCTGCCTTCCGTCTTCGGGATACAGCTACTCAGAAAATGCGTTAGCCGTCTTCGAAAGCCTCCGCTAATATGGATCAGGCCCCCCCTTCCCCCGGTCCCGGTAACCAGGCATTGGTCCTCATTGGCATTTTGAACGCGAAGGAACCTCATGCTCAGCCGCCATTCTCTCGCGGCGCAACTCCGGCCCACGCGCCGCCCACTCCTGCCCGCGGCCGTGGTTCTTGCCCTGCTCCAACTTTCCTTCGCCTGGGCACAAGACTCGCGCGGACTTCAGCCGGAGGCTCCCGCTGCCGAGGACCTTTCCCCCGGCTCCTACTACGCGCTCGTCATCGGCATTGACAACTATCCTTCGCTCCCGCAGCTCGCCACCGCGGTCCACGACGCCCAGGCCGTGGGGGCGCTGCTCGAATCGAGCTACGGATTTGCGGGTCACGTCACTTACCTGTTCAACCAGGATGCCACCCGCACGCGCATCATGGACGCGCTCGAAGGCCCCGGCGGCTACGGCCAGACCCTCAGCGCATCGGACAATCTGCTCATCTACTTCGCCGGCCACGGCTACAACGACACGCGCACCGACAAGGCCTATTGGCTGCCCTACGACGCCGAGTCCGCACTCAGCGCCAATCACATCTCGGCCGACGACCTGACCACGGCGATCCGGGGCATCGCCTCGCTTCATGTCCTCGTCATCTCCGATAGCTGTTACTCGGGCGACCTGACGCGGGGAGCGGACGACGAGCTTACCGTCTCGCGCGGTGAGGATGCCTTCCTGCGGCGCATGCTCGCCGCACCCTCCCGCAATCTTCTTTCGAGCGGCGGGAATGAGCCCGTCTCCGACGCCGGCCCCGACGGCCACTCCGTCTTCGCTGCTGCCCTTCTGCGCGCCCTTACGGATCAATCCGGGCCGCTGTTCACCGCCGCCGATCTCGCCGGCCCGGTGGAGAAGATGGTGCGCGCCCACTCCGGGCAGATCCCCGAGTATTTCCGCATCGGCAACTCCATGCCGCGCGACTTCCCCATCGATGTCGGCGATTTCGTGTTTGCCCGCACCGCTCCTCCGGCCGCCGCCCCGCCGCCTGCCGCGCCTTTGGCCGCGCCCGCATTGCCGTCCTCATCTGCAGCCGCCGACGAGAATTCGCGGGGCTCTGACTTATTGAAGACCGGGAAATATTCCGAGGCCGCGTCGGCTTTCACCAGCGCCTGTAACGGCGGCAGCGCGATGGCCTGCGGCAATCTCGGCCTGCTCTACGTATACGGAAGCGGCGTAACGCGAGACGAAGCCCAGGCCGCAGCGCTATTCCACAGGGGTTGCGACGGCGGCGACGCGGGGAGCTGCTCGAATCTCGGCGTGCACTACGAGTTCGGGAACGGCCTTGCGAAAGACCCCGCCCTGGCCGCAGCCGCTTACCGCAAGGCCTGCGACGGCGGCTACGCCGATGGCTGCAGCAATCTCGGCGTGCTCTACGAAAACGGGAGCGGGATGGCGCAGGACGTGGCCCAGGCGGAGAGCCTCTTCCGCAAGGCGTGCGACGATGGCAGCGCCGGAGGCTGCAACAATCTCGGCGGGCTTTACGAAGATGGGAACGGGGTGACCAAAGACCCCGCCCAGGCGGCGGCACTCTACCGCAAGGCGTGCGACGGCGGCTTCGCTGCGGGCTGCAGCGATCTTGGCGGGCTCTACGAATACGGGAACGGGGTGACCAAAGACCCCGCGCAGGCAGCGGCCCTCTACCGCCAAGCGTGCGACGGCGGCTTCGCCGCGGGCTGCGGCGATCTCGGCTGGCTCTATGAGAGCGGGAACGGGGTGGCGAAGGATTCCGCGCAGGCGGCCACGCTCTACCGCAAGGGGTGCGACGCCGGCGACGCCCAGGGTTGCGGCGAGCTCGGCCTGCTCTACGAGGACGGGAACGGGGTGGCCAAAGACCCGGCCCAGGCAGCGGCCCTCTACCGCAAAGTGTGCGACGGCGGCGATGCCAAGGGCTGCGATTTTCTGGGCGAGCTCTACGAAGACGGAAACGGCGTGGCCAAGGATTCCGCGCAGGCGGCAACACTTTACAGCAAGGCCTGCGACGGCGGCTACTCGGCAGGCTGTGGCGAACTCGGCCTGCTTTATGAAAACGGGCACGGCGTGGCCAAAGACCCCGCCCGCGCGGCCACACTCTTCCGCAAAGTGTGCGACGGCGGCGACGCCATCGGCTGCGACAATCTTGGCGAGCTCTACGAAGACGGGAACGGGGTAGCGAAAGATATCACGCAGGCGGCAACCCTCTACCGCAAGGCCTGCGACGGCGGGAACGGCGCCGGCTGCGCCGATCTCGGCCTGCTCTATGAGAACGGGAACGGAGTAGCGCAGGACGTCAAGCAGGCGGCCACGCTCTATGGCGCAGCCTGCGACGGCGGCAGCGCCGCGGGCTGCGCCGGTCTCGGCGTGCTCTACGAACACGGGAACGGCGTGCGCAAAGATGCCAAGCAGGCGGCCACGCTCTACGGCAAGGCGTGCGACGGCGGCCTCGCCTGGGGCTGCGACTATCTCGGCGGGCTCTTTGAAAACGGGAGCGGGGTGAGGAAAGACATCAAGCAGGCGGCAGCCCTCTACGGCAAGGCGTGCGACGGCGGCTACGTCGAGGGCTGCAACGATCTTAAGCGCATCAGTCCCTGAGCCCGCCGGCGACGGCGCCCCCGGCAACCGCTCCGATGATCAGCAGCGGCTCGCGTCCTTCGACCACGGCCCCGGGCAAAGGCGCGTCGAGGGGCGCGAGCGAGAGATCTTCCTGGCAGGCGAAGAAGCGCAGAAAAGGCCGGCGCTCACCCGTCGCGTAGTCGCGGATGGTGCCGCGCAGCACGGGGTAGCGCGCATCCAGTGCGTCCAGCACAGCGCGGATGTGGACGGGCGCGGGCACCTCGAGCTGCACTTCCCCTTCGACCTGCGCCAGGGTGCGCAGATGGTAAGGGAGGTGAATGCGGATGGAGTGCATGGGCCTATTGCAGCGTCTGCACCTCGACCGAAAGCACCGCGGGCAGGTCGCGCACGATGGGCGCCCAGGAGTCTCCCGAATCGGCCGAGGCGTAGACCTGGCCGCCGGTAGTGCCGAAGTAGATGCCGCAGTCGTCGAGTGTATCCACGGCCATGGCGTCGCGGAGCACGTTCACGTAGCAGTTACGCTCGGGCAAGCCGCGAGCGAGCGGCTCCCACTCCTCGCCGCCGGAGCGGCTGCGGTAGACGCGCAGGGCGCCGTCGAGAGGGAAGTGCTCGGAGTCGCTCTTGATGGGAACGACATAAAGGGTTTCGGGCTCGTGCGCGTGCACGTCGATGGCAAAGCCGAAGTCGGTGGGCAGGTTTCCGCTCACTTCGCGCCAGTTGTCGCCGGCATCGTCGGAACGCATCACGTCCCAGTGCTTCTGCATGAAGAGCACGCCGGGGCGCGCGCGGTGCATGGCGATGTGATGCACGCAGTGGCCCACTTCCGCGTTGGGATCGGGAATGTACTGCGAACGAAGCCCGCGATTGATGGGCTTCCAGTTGGCGCCGCCATCGTCGGTGCGGAAAGCGCCGGCCGAGGAGATGGCAATGAAGATGCGATCGGGATTGGACGGATCGAGAACGATGGTGTGCAGACCCATGCCGCCCGCGCCCGGCGACCACTTTGGGCCGGTCGCGTGGCCGCGCAGGCCGGCGAGCTCCTGCCAGTTTTCCCCGCCGTCCGTGGAGCGGAAGAGCGCCGCATCTTCCACGCCCGCGTAGACCGTGTCGGCGTTTGTAAGCGAGGGCTCCAGATGCCAGACACGCTTGAACTCCCAGGGATGCTGCGTGCCGTCGTACCACTGGTGCGTGGTAAGCGGCTTGCCGGTTTCGGCGGAAGTGTCGTAGGCGAACCGGTTGGGCAGAGCCGTGGGCGGGCCGGGCGGGGGAATGGCTTCATTGGGCAGGCCGGGCTGATGCCAGGTTTTACCGCCATCGTCGGAGCGCTGCAATAACTGGCCGAACCAGCCGCTGGTCTGGGAGACGTAAATGCGATCCGGATCGGCGGGCGAGCCTTTCATGTGGTAGATCTCCCAGCCGGCGAAGAACGGGCCGCTGACCTGCCAATCGCGCCGCCTGCCGTCCGAGGTGAGGACGAAGGCGCCTTTCCGCGTTCCTACAAGAACTCGCACGCTGCTCATGCATCTTCTCCGGAGGCTCGGACTGAACTGGGCCTGGGCGGCGTCATGCCACGCGGCTGCGGACTCCGGCCACCCGGCCATGGGGGAGATTCTTGCCGATTTGCCTTGCAATATGCAAGTTAAGCCTCGGGCGCTCAAGGCCTGAGCCGAGTTGGGGAGCCCAAATGTCCGGGGGTCATGTTACCCATTAGTACCATTCGAAATTACTTTCGAGTCACCTATAATCCCCTCATTCACCGGGCCCATAAGGACTCCTCATGCGACAGCACCTCCGCCGCCGTTTCCTTGCCATTTTTTCGCGCAAGGTGAGAAAGCCTCGATCAATTGCTGGGAAGATGGCCATTCCGGCGCTGATCTTCTTGATAGGACTCATGTTGCAGCCCGGGGACGCGCGGGCGCAGATTCCCAGCCGCATTACCCGGGCGGTCGACGCGGGGCAGGTTGCGGTTTTGGCGGACCATCATCCGCAGTGGGCCAATGCCGGAAACGACCAGGGGGCATTGCCTGCAGACGAGGAGCTGAGTCCCCTGACGCTGGTGCTCCAGCGCGCACCGGAGCAGGAGCAGGCACTGCAGCAGCTGATTGCCGATCAGCACAACCCAGCGTCCCCTGCTTTTCACCAGTGGCTGACGCCGGCAGAGGCAGGCGAGCGGTTCGGGCTCTCCGAGGCCGACCTTGCCGCCGTCACCGGCTGGCTGGAATCGGAGGGGCTGCATGTGGACTGGATTTCGCCCAGCCGCATCTTCATCGGATTCAGCGGGACGGCGGGCGCAGTGGGAGCGGCCTTCGGGACCGAGGTGCACGCCTACCGCGTGAACGGCGAGCGGCTCGTGTCCGTGGCATCGGATCCGACGGTTCCGCAGGCGCTCAAGCCGGTCATCGCGGCGGTGCGCGGTTTATACACGGTCGAAGACCGGCCGCTGAATCACGTGACGCCGGCGCAATTACGCGCTCCGCAGATGACGGTGACGAACGGGAGCACGACCGCCTACTACATTGCGCCCGCGGATTTCGACACGATTTACAACGTGCCCACGAGCCTGACCGGCGCGGGCGAGACGATCGGGATTGTATCCGAATCGCGGACGGATTTTGCCGACTTCACCAATTTCGAATCGCTGACCGGAGCGTCCTTTCCCGACCCCACGGAAGTTGTGTCCTCAGCCTACGGCGGCGTGGATCCGGGCGCGGCGTATACGAGCCCGCCTTCGGGCAGTACGTCGATTTCGGCGCAGGCGGAGGCGACGCTGGATGTGACGCGCGCAGGCAGCGTGGCCCCGGGAGCGAACCTGCTGCTGGTGGTGGCGAGTGAGGCCAGCGGGGGCATTGTGCCGGATGCCCAGTACCTTGTGGAGACCACGCCGGTTCCGGCCAGCATCATCAGTATCAGCTTCGGCGAGTGCGAATCGTCAGCGGGTTCGTCGGTGGTCACGTTTTGGAACACGCTCTTCGAGCAGGCCGCCTCCGAGGGCATCTCGGTTCTGGTTTCATCGGGCGACTCGGGCGCCTCGGGTTGCGACACGGCATTCACGACGCCGCCGTCCAGCCCTTCCGCGAACAGCCCCAATTCCATCTGCTCTTCGAGCTACGTGACCTGCGTGGGCGGCACGGAGTTCAATGACGCGAGCGATCCATCGGAGTATTGGAGCTCGGCGGATGGCGCGGGACTGCTCTCAGCGCTCGAATACATTCCGGAAGGCGGATGGAATGAGCCGGGCACCTCGGGAGACACGCAGGTGGCTGCATCCGGGGGCGGGGTGAGCGCCTACATTGCCACGCCCAGCTGGCAGACGGGCACAGGCGTGCCTTCGGCGCGGGCAGGACGCTATACGCCCGACGTGTCTTTTTCGGCGTCGTGCCACGACGGTTATTTCGGCTGCATGGCCGCCG
>JASHUF010000534.1 GCA_030040175.1 Acidobacteriaceae bacterium | reverse complement strand
CCGGCGTCGGCGCTGATGGTCAGCTGGGGGAAGAACGCGCCGTAGCCGATGCCGATGGTGGCATTGGCTTCAGCCAGGGTGCGTTCGGCTGCGGCCACATCAGGGCGGCGCTCGACAAGTTGCGAAGGCACGCCGGTGGGAACAGGAGGCGCGGTGTAAAGCATGGGCTTGACGGAGATGGAAAAGCCGGTGGGGTTCTTGCCGATAAGCATGGCGATGGCGTGCTCGTATTGCGCACGCAGCAGGCCCACGTTGACGGCAGCCGCCTGTGCGGCCTCGAGAGTGGTTTTGGCTTCGGCCACAGAGATGTAGTCGCCGATGCCGGTATCGTACTGCGCCTGGTTGTAGTCGAGGGATTTCTGATCGGCGGCGACGGTGGCGTCGAGAATCTGCTGCAGCATGTCCTGGCCGCGAATTTCGAAGAAGTACTCCGCCAGGCTGGATTGCTCGGTCAGCTTCTCGACCTCGAGATCGGCAGCGCTCACCTGGGCGGCGTATTGCGCTGCGCGCACCTCGTTCCGGATCTTTCCCCAGAAGTCGGGCGTCCATGAAGCATCGATAGGCGCGTTCCACACAGTGCTGGTCTTCCCGGTGTTGGCCTGCGTGGAGTGGGCCAGGTTCCCCGAGCTCTTCGACCAGTTATAGGATGGCGCCGCGGTCAGCGTGGGCCAGTACTGCGCGCGCGCCTCGGCGATCTCAGCGCGGGCGGCCATGTAGTTTTGAAAGCTCTCTTTGATGTTTTCGTTGTTGACGTTGAGCTGCTCCTCGAGCGCATTCAGCTCTGGCTCGTTGAACACCTCCCACCAGTTGCCGCGCAGCATCGCGTCCTGCGGGCTGGCGACCTTCCATCCCTCGGTGTCCTGAAAGTTGACGGTGGACTCTTTGTAGTTTTGCGCGGCGACGGCCGGCGGCGCGGGCGGGTGATACGCCGGCCCCACGCGGCAGCCGGAGACGAGAGTGAGCGCGGCGAGGCCGAGTACGCTCAGGGTGCGGGGGACTGGGCTTTCCCAGCTATTCCGCAGAGAACGGCCTCCCTCAGGGGCTAAAGCCCGCTCATCTTTTTGCCCTGTCTGCGGCACGACTAAAGTCGTGCCCTGATACAAGGCCGCGGAGGTTGAGGGCAGGGCGCTCGGAATGCTCTCCCACCCTTTCCGTAAAGGGCGCGGAAGGGATGGAGCGCCCGTGTCAAGTGATCGACGGAGCGATTGGGGACTGGAGCGGGTTGAGGTTCGATTTCCGGTCTCGGCCATGGCGGTTATCCTTCGCTTACGACGCCGCTCCCTCCGCGGGCGCGGGAAATGCAGGTTCGACGCGGTGAAGCGCCCACAGGCGCATGCGGTCCATGAACAGATAGATCACCGGGGTGGTGTAGAGCGTGAGCAACTGGCTCAGCAGCAGCCCGCCCACAATGGTGATGCCCAGCGGACGGCGCAGCTCAGAGCCGGTGCCGGTTCCGAAGGCCAGCGGCAGGGCGCCCATGATGGCCGACATGGTGGTCATCAGAATGGGGCGGAAGCGCAGCATGCAGGCCTCGAAGATGGCCTCGCGCGTATTCTTGCCCTCGTTGCGCTCGGCCTGCAGGGCAAAGTCGATCATCATGATGGCGTTCTTCTTCACAATGCCGATGAGCAGGATGATGCCGATGATGGAGATCACGTTCAGGTCCATCTTGAAGAGCATGAGCGCCAGCATGGCGCCCACGCTGGCCGAGGGCAGCGTGGAAATAATGGTGAGGGGATGGACCAGGCTCTCGTAGAGAATGCCGAGCACGATAAAGACGGCAAGCAGGGCGGTGACGACGAGATATTTTTCCGTGGCCAGCGAATCCTGGTAGGCCTGCGCGGTGCCGGCGAAAAAGCCGCGCACGGTGCCGGGCACGCCCAGGCGCTGCTCCATCTCCGTCACCTCGCGCGTGGCGTCGCTGAGCGACATGCCGTTGGCCAGGTTGAAGCTGACCGTGACCGAAGGAAAAAGCCCGGTGTGGTTGACCTGCAGCGGCGTGGTGCCGGTCTGCGCCTTCATCGCGCTCAGCAAAGGAGAGATTCTGCCCAGACCGGCCCCGGCCGATGACGCGCCCGGCGCGGAGTAAATGTTGTTGAGCCCGGAGGGATCCTGCCAGTACTGCGGCGCCACTTCCATGACCACGTAATACTGGTTGAGCTGGGTATAGATGACGGAGACCTCGGACTGGCCGAAGGCGGAGTAGAGCGAGCTGTCGAGCGATTGCGCGGTTTCTCCCAGGCGCGCCGCGGTGGTGCGGTCGTAGGTGAGCAACTCCTCGAGGCCGCTGTTCTGCTGGTCGGTGTTGACGTCCTGGAGGCCGGGCAGCTTCTCCATGTTTTCAAGCAGGATGGATCCCCAATGGGCGAGGTCGGCGATGTTGTCCGACTGGATGGTGTACTGATAGAGCGCCGCGGTCGAGTGCCCGCCGATGCGCAGGTCCTGCACCGGCTGCAGAAAGGCCGAGGCCACCGGCAGGCGGTTCATGGGGACGCGCAGCCGGTTGATGATGTCCATGGCCGAGGTCTGGCGCACCGGGCACGCGGGCGACTCCTTGCACTGGTGGCCCAGCGGCTTGAGCGCGATATAGATGAAGCCGCCGTTGCTGGCGCCGTTGCCGCCGGTGTAGGCATTGGCGTGGGCCACCGCGGGATCGCCCTTGATGATGCGCATGAGCTGCTGCACGCTGAAATTCATGAACGGAAACGAGGCGTCCTGCGGTCCCTGCACCATGCCCACGATGGTGCCCGTGTCCTGCGTGGGGAAAAAGCCTTTGGGGATGCGGTAAATGACCACGAAGTTGAGCACTACCGTGAGAGCCCACACCAGCAGCATGAGAACCCAGTTGTCGAGCGCCCACTCGAGCGAGTGACGATAGACCCAGAGCAGGCCGTTGAAACTCTTCTCGCTGGCGCGGTAGAGGATGTTGTGCTTTTCGTCTTCCTTGTGCGCCTTGAGCAGGTGCGCGCACATGGTGGGCGTGGTGGTCAGGGAGATGACCATGGAGACCACGATGGCGGCCGAGAGCGTAATCGCGAACTCGCGGAAGAGCCGGCCCACGATGCCGCCCATCATGAGGATGGGAATAAAGACGGCGATGAGCGACATGCTGATGGAAAAGACGGTAAAACCGATCTCCTGCGCGCCCTTGAGCGCGGCGGCGAAGGGTTCCATGCCGGCTTCGAGATGGCGGGTAATGTTTTCCATCACCACGATGGCATCGTCGACCACGAAGCCGGTGGCGATGGTGAGCGCCATCAGCGAAAGGTTGTCGATGGAGAAGCCCAGCAGGTACATGATGGCGCAGGTGCCGATCAGCGAGACGGGCACGGCCACGCTGGGAATGAGCGTGGCGCGCGGGCTGCGCAGGAACAGGAACACCACCAGCACCACCAGGCAGACGGAGCCGATGAGCGTGCGCTCCACGGTGTCGACCGAGGCCTTGATGGTGGTGGTGCGGTCAAGAACCTTGATCATGTTGATGCCCTGCGGCAGCACGGCCTGGAGAAAGGGCAGGGACTCGTCGATGCGCTGGTTGGTTTGAATGATGTTGGCGCCGGGCT
>JASHUF010000533.1 GCA_030040175.1 Acidobacteriaceae bacterium | reverse complement strand
TGGTTCTCTATAAGGCGCGGCCCGACGCGCGCGCCATCCTGCACGTGCATTCGGTGTGGAACACGCTGCTCAGCAGCCAATTCGCGGCCGAGGGGTATGTGCCCTTGGAAGGGTACGAGATTCTCAAGGGGCTGAGCGGCGTGACCACGCATGCGCATCTCGAGCGCGTGCCGGTACTCGTGAACACGCAGGATTATGGCGCGCTGGGCGGCGCACTGGCCTCGGCGCTCGCGGCGCATCCAGAGGCACACGGAGTTCTGTTGAGCCGGCACGGGCTTTATACTTGGGGACAATCGGTGGCCGAGGCGCGCCGGCACCTGGAGGCGCTCGAATTTCTGTTTGAGGTGGAGGGCCGGCGGTTGTTGAGCCGCGCGGCTGCGGAGCCGGATTTTCTGACGTGAGTCGGCAAGCCGACTTCTTGCTATCCCAGGTCCCAAAGTCGGGACCTGGGGCACCCAAAGGATTCGCCTCTCGAAGACGGGCGCAAGCGGGGGGAAGAGCAATGGCGGTTCTTCGCATTCCGGATACAGGCGAGACGATTACAGGCGACGCCGAGATTCGCGCGGCGCTTGCCGGCGCGGGCATCGACTATGAGCGCTGGAGCCTGGACCGCGTACCGGCGGAATGCTCCGCAGACGATGTGCTCCGCGCGTACGCAGGCGAAATCGACGAGATGAAGCAGCGCGGCGGCTATGTGACCGCCGATGTGATTGATGTGACGCCGGAGACGCCGAACCTGGAAGCGATGCTGGCGCACTTCGATAAGGAGCACACGCACTCCGAAGACGAGGTGCGCTTCATCCTCGCCGGGCGCGGGATTTTTTTCCTGCACATCGGCGCGAGAGTCTATTCGGTCGAGGTCGGGCCGGGAGACATGCTGCGCGTACCGCGCGGCACAACGCATTGGTTCACGCTTTGTGAAGATCGTCGTATCCGCGCCATCCGCTGGTTCCAGGACACGACGGGCTGGACGCCGCATTACACCGGCTCGGGTGTTGACCGGGGCTATCAGCCGCTCTGCTTCGGGCCGGCGTATCTGGGGCCGCGCGTGGCGACGGGCATCTCTGTTGATCGGAACCCATGAGCGTGGAGCCGGCGCGGGCGAAGCTCTATTTGCTCGATATTGAGGGCACGGCGGCGCCGCTCACGCTGACCGGCGATCTGCTTTTTCCCTACGCGCGGGTGCATCTGCGTGCGTTTCTCGAGGAGCATGCGGACGAGCCCGCGGTGCGCGAGGACCTTGCGCTGCTGGCCGGCGAGAGCCGCGCGGAGACCGATCCAGCCTTGCCTTGCCGGCTGGAAGAAATGCGCGCGACCGGGGACGGGGACGGGGACGGGGCGCGGTTCCGGACGGGCGCGTATATGTACCTGTTGTGGCTGATGGACCGCGACCGCAAATCGACGGCATTGAAGTCGCTGCAGGGCAAGATCTGGAAGGCGGGATTCGAGAGCGGAGAGCTCAAAGGCACGCTGTTTGAAGATGTGCCGGGAGCCTTCTCGCGCTGGGCGGCCACAGGCAAGGTGGCGATTTATTCCTCGGGCAGCGTGGAGGCGCAGAAGCTGCTCTTCGGACACACGAATTACGGCGATCTGACGCCGCGGATTGGCGGCTACTTCGACACCCGCACCGGGCCCAAGCGCTCCGCCGCGAGCTATGCGGCGATTGCGCAGGCGATGCAGGTCGCGCCCGTCGACGCGATCTTCTTTTCCGATGTGGTCGAGGAGCTGGACGCCGCGCGCGAGGCGGGATTGGCAACGAGACTTGTGGTGCGCGGGGGAAATCCGCCGGTTGAGGATGCGCACAGGCATGCGATCATCAGGTCGTTCAGCGAGGTGATTTGATTGAGCACGTCTCCAAGCAAGAAGAAGGGCGCCGGCCCGACGACGCGGAGAGGCTATGTCAACCGGAACGGCCAGGTGGTGATTCGCAACACGGGCTTGCCCGGCACGGATCACGCGCAGCTGGTCTACCAGCTCGCCTGCTCCATCTGCGGGCATGTGTACGGCGCCAACGGCAGCGACATTCATCTGCGCCGCTGCCCCCTGCACGATCGCGGCGCGCCGGGGCTCGCGTATGAAGAGGGAATCTTCGGAGCAGGTGGGCGACGCTCTCGCGGCTGACCGGGCGCAAACTGCGATACCCTTGAAAAATGCTCTGGACCAATCCAGCCGAAGTGGCGCTGAACGAGATTCGCACCGCGCCCCTTGTGCGCTTTTCGGTGCTGGCGCTGAGCTCGATCTTTTTTCTTGTCGATCCGTTTGCGGCCATCGGCTCCTTTCTGGCCATCACCGCGGGCGCGGACCCGGTGCGGCGCAAGCGCATGGCGCGCAAAGCCGCACTCACCTGTTTCATCGTGCTCACCGGCTTTGCCCTCTTGGGCCAGGTAATCTTCCGCCTCTTCGGCATAACGCTCGCGGCCTTTGAAATTGCCGGCGGGCTGATCCTGCTTCTCATCGGCCTCGACATGCTGGAGGCGCGGCGCTCGGCTACGCAGGAGGCGATGGGCGACGCCGAGGAGGCCGCGGCCAAGGAAGATGCAGGCATTGTGCCGCTGGGCATTCCCATGCTGGCCGGTCCGGGGGCGATTTCAAGCGTGATGGTGCTGGTGGGGCAGGCGCCGTCGATATGGGGTTGGCAGATGGGCGCCATCCTGGGCTCGATCGCGGTGACCGCCTTCGTCAGCTACTGGGTGCTGGCCGGGGCCGACCGGGTGCGCGGGGTGATGGGCGAGACCGGCATCCGCATCCTGGTGCGCATCATGGGCCTGCTGCTGGTGGCGCTGGCCATGCAGTTTTTCGTGAACGGGCTGACCGACCTGGGGATCATTGCCAAGCAGTAAAATCGGTTTCGTCGCAGCCTTGGGGATGTTTCCCACAGAAACCAAAGGGTTTCCACAGGCAGGCGCAGCGGCCGGCTTATTTCTAGGGGCGCACGTTCGCTTGTGTGTTGCAAACAAAGGGGTTAGCTCTGAGGGAATATTTGCATCCGGCGCCGGCCTGTGCTACTCTAATTGAGTTGCATGTAGGCAGTGGAGGCTCCCCTGGCCCTGAGCGCGTAAGCGCTGAAGATTGAAGGGCCTGCCCTGATCAGGGTTGAAGATTGAGGGAAGTGGGAAGCCGGTTCGTAGGGTATCGCGAGTTGCGTCGTTTCTGCACCGTTCAACCCCACCAAGAACAAGCCATTGCATGACCCAGGAGGCGAACTCCTGCGAGCCGCGAGCGGCTCGGGCAATTTGCCGGTTGTTCTTTGAGATTTGCGCTGCGCGAACGCAGCCGGCGGGGGTACGCGTATTCCCAGGTCTCAAATGGAGACTTGGGGCACCCCGGCATCTGGCAAGCTTGCAGGCTTCGGCCGGCAGTGAGCGGTAGACGCGGGGAATCAAGTTTCTACCGGGTTTTCCAGCTTGACACGCCGGGGGTGCTTTAGTACCTTTAGAAGGTTCGCGCAAAAACGCCGAATGCCGCGAAGATGACCGCATTTGGCGCCGAAATCCGGGGCGAGTGAGACGTGAAGAAGTTGAAGTGAAGTCTCGACCGGATCGAATTCCTTAGAAAAGCGAATTTCGGCAAAGCGCATCAAGTTCGAGGACACTCCGGGCGCGAGTCCGGAGACTCGATCCCAAGGGTTCCGCCCAGGCGGGTGACCCGCAAGGATCTTTGACAATTTGGTTGAACGTGCCAGTCGTGAGATGCGATCGCGCTTTGGCTTGATCAGTCTCACAAGGTAAGGTATCTCGACCTCGGGCTTCGGTCCGATCTTGAGATACGGTCGATCCACTTAGACCTCCGTCGGGTGGATTGACATCAGGTTTCAAACGAGAGTTTGATCCTGGCTCAGAATCAACGCTGGCGGCGTGCCTAACACATGCAAGTCGAGCGAGAAAGTGGTAGCAATACCATGAGTAAAGCGGCGCACGGGTGAGTAACACGTGACTAACCTACCCTGGAGTGGGGAATAACTGAGGGAAACCTTAGCTAATACCGCATAATACCCA
>JASHUF010000532.1 GCA_030040175.1 Acidobacteriaceae bacterium | reverse complement strand
ATTTGTTAGCGCGACGGAGCTCACCGCCACCGTTCCCTCTTCGGCCATTACCACTTCGGGGACCGCAGCCATCAGCGTACAAACGCCCCCTCCTGGCGGAGGAACTTCAACCTCGTGGCAATTCGAGGTTTCGCCGGCCGGCAGTGGAACCGGAACTCCACCACCTGTTACAGGAAACGGATCGGTGACCCCCGGCTCGAGCGCGACTTACACGATAACACTGCCCGCGGGAGCCAGGGATATCACTCTCCAGTGTTTGAATCTGCCTGCCGGGACGAGTTGCAGCTTTGCGAATCCGACCTTGACGATCACAACATCGACGAATACGCCTGCCGGCACTTACACCATCGTGGTTGTGTTCACTTATATCGTCCCCGGCGCCGCAACAACTTCATTGATCTTCCTGCCGTTTCTTCTGTTGCCTCTCGTCTTCGCTAGGAAACGATGGGCCAAAGCGCGCATCCTGTTGATCGTGGGCGTGGGGTTGGCGCTGTTGACGCTGACCAATGCCGGCTGCGGCGGATCGGGACCGACGCACCAGTCGACGAGCACGGCCGCCGTCACATTGGTCGTGCAGTGAGTCAGGTATGGATCGTGCTCGCAGTGGAGGCGGCGCAGCCGGCACGCGAGTGGGCAGCCAGCGCGGCCCAGATGGATCAAGGCCGAGCCGAGGCGGAGTCCGGCCCATAGCAAGGCGCCCGGAGGCATTCTGCGGGTGAGATTTTTCAATTTGAAAGGAGAAGATTATGCGAGCCTGTTGGGAATTTAAGCCGTTCGCCGCCATTTGCGGGTTTGGGCTCTTTGCGGTTGCGTGTCTGGCTCAGGCGGCAGCTGCTCAGAATCTCGTGGTCAACGGCGACTTCGAGGGCGGCAACACCGGTTTCACCACCAAGTATGCCTTTGGCGATGTATCCGGACCCGGCACATACAACATTGGCACAAACCCGTCGTCCGCGCCTGGCGCCTATGGAGACTGGTGCAACTGCGGCGACCACACTTCCGGAACCGGCATGATGATGATCGTCAACGGCGCCACCTCGGCCGCGTTGGCGGTCTGGCAGGAAGTCGTACACGTGACTCCATCGACGAATTACACCTTCTCCTACTGGGGAGCAGAGGTGGACCACGTGAGCAATTCCTTGCCGCACCTGGCAGTAAGAATCAATGGGAGGGTGATCGGCAACAGCTTCTTCCCGCAGAACAGCCCCGACAACGGCGGGCAGTGGATGAACTTCAGCTTCGACTGGAACTCCGGCGCAAGCCACACGGCCGACATCGCGCTCGTGGACCTCAATGTTGACGCCACCTTCAACGACTTTGCAATCGACGACATCAGCTTCACGCCTGTTGCCGCACCGGCCGCGGGGCCTTCCGCGGGATTGAACGATCCCGCTCCGGGCTCCATGACCACGGTCGCGAACATCGCACTCACAGATTCCAGCGGCGCCGCCATTGCGCTCAACCCGGCTGAGAAGGTGGCGCTCATGTTCATGAACGCAATCGCTTCGATGGAAGACGACTGCAATCGCCATCTCAGCCGGAGATGCTCGCTGGCTGAGCTTGTCGCGGGAGTGAATTCGCCCGGTTGGAATATCGGCCGGCTCAAGTACGATCCGGCCCGCGATCCAAACTACAGATACACAGTCACGTTGATGGGCAGGCAATGGACGGCGAGCGCCACACCGCAGCAGCCGGATCTGGGCGGATTCTTCGTGGATGGCAGAGCCGGCATGATCGCGGACATTTATTACAAGGCCGGCGGGCCGGCCACGTCAACCGATGCAAAGCTCAGCGACATCTCGATTCAAGGAGAACTGTTCCAGGTTCATTAAGAGAAGGCGCGGGTGAAGGAGACGCGGGATCGTAAGGGGGCGCCCATGTACATTGGTTGCAGGGAGGCCTCATGCGCCGCCGCACCTTCATGCAAACACTTCCCCTGGCCGCTGCGGGCTCCGCTGTTGCCGCGCGCACCCGTGCCCAGGCGCCCGCGGCAGGCTCCGCCGATGCGGCTTTGCCCCCTTTTCAAAAGCAGGGCGAAGAGCAGTTCGACCGTCCCGACGTACACGCAGGCGACCGGCCCGCGGGCGCGAGCTTTGCTTCGCGCTCGCCGGCGCTGGGCTGCTCCGGTGCGGCCGGAACGGCACATCCGCTGGCCACGCAGACGGCCATTGCCATGCTCAAACGCGGCGGCTCCGCCGTGGATGCCGCGATTGCGGCCAACGCAGTTCTCGGATTTGTGGAGCCGGTCAGCTCCGGGCTGGGCGGCGACTGCTTTGCCTTCGTCTGGGATACGGCCACGGGCAAGCTGGCCGGCATGGCCAGCTCCGGCCGGTCGCCGAAATCGTTGACGCTCGAAACCGTGCGCACCCGCGCACGCAACGGAGCGATTCCGCCGCTGGGCGCTGTCAGCGTTTCCACGCCGGGCTGCCTGGACGGATGGTGGACGCTGCATCAGCGCTATGGAAAGCTCAAGTGGGCCGAGCTTTTTGAGCCGGCCATCGCAGCATGCGAACAGGGCGATCCCATGCCGCAGATCATCGGCTACGCCCTGAAGCGCAACATGGACGCGTTCGCGCGATACAGCTCGCTGATTGAGGAGAGCGCGAATGCCATTGCCACGTATACATCGAACGGCGTGGCCCCCGGCGAATACGATGTGCGCCGTAATCCCGATCTGGCGCATACCTACCGCATGATTGCCGAAGGCGGCCGCGACGTCTTCTATGACGGCCCGATCGCGCAGACCATCGATGCCTACTTCAAGCGCATCGGCGGCTGGCTCTCCGCGGAGGATCTGCGCGAGCACCATGCCGAGTGGGTCGAGCCCCTGGTCACGGCCTATCGCGGCGTGGACGTGTATGGCATGCCGGCCAACACGCAGGGGCTGGCCACGCTGCAGATGCTGAATATCCTTGAAAACTTCGACCTGCGCGGCTTCGGGTTCCAGTCGACGCAATCGGTCCATGTGCAGGCGGAAGCCAAGCGCCTGGCCTTCGAGGATCGCGCGCACTACTACGCCGACCCGCACTTTGCCAAGATTCCGATTGCATGGCTCAATTCAAAGGAATATGCCCAGCAGCGCGCCCGGCTCATACGCCCGGATCAGGTTCTGGCTCACGTCGATCCGGGCCAGGCGCCCGGCCATGGCGATACAACGTATTTCACCACGGCCGACAGCAGCGGCATGATGGTCTCCATGATCCAGTCGAACTTCCGCGGCATGGGCTCGGGCTTGGTGGCCGACCATCTTGGATTCATGTTCCAGGACCGCGGCCAGCTCTTCTCGCTCCAGGAGGGTCATCCCAACCTCTACGCCCCCGGCAAGCGTCCCTTCCAGACCATCATTCCTGGATTCGCGTCGAAAGACGGCGTTCCCTGGATCAGCTTTGGCGTGATGGGCGGCGACATGCAGCCACAGGGGCAGACGCAAATCATCGTGAACCGCGTGGATTACGGGCTGGATGTGCAAGCCGCGGCCGACAGCCCGCGTTGGTATCACGAGGGCTCATCGCAATCGATGGGCGAGGACCCGCCGAATCTGGGACCCCTCGGCGTGCTCTGGCTCGAAAGCGGTGTGCCCGCCGGAACGCGCAAAGCGCTCGAGGCGCTCGGATGGAACGTGGGCCGCGGCAGCGGCGGATTCTTCGGCCGCTATGAGAGCATCGAGCGCCGCATGCAAGGCTCTGACCGGATCTACGCCGCGGGCAGCGAAATGCGCGCGGACGCGGTCGCGCTTGCTTATTGAGTTCCGCCCATGCCGGTGTGATTCTGAAACCCCACGGCGGGCTGCATTCTGGCATCGCTCTGGCAATCTGCAGCTACGGAAATCCGGCATTTGACGCCGGGGCCGCATGCCCTATAATTGACATATCAGTTATGTGAGGCTTACTGCGTGCCAAATTGTCAGGGGAGCAATAGAGTGGGGTCGCCGCGTATCAGCAAGGGTGCTCGAGCATGCGCACTGATTCTTTTCGGCGCGACATCGGTGCTAAGCAGGGCAATATCACAGGAAGCAATTTCTCCGCAATCCGGAGTTCACGTTGAGTCCACCGACGATGGCTTTGTGGCCAAAGTCCCCGGGGAGACTCTGCACGTAACGGTGTGCAGAGAAAATGTCATACATGTTGTAGCCGTACCCGAGGGCACGGACGCCAGCGCGGCCTCAGCCGCCCAGCCGTGGATGCTGGACAACGTCTCCGTTTGTCCTGGCGCCAAATTCGAATTCATGCGCGATGCTGACGGTGTGTCGATCGCAACGTCCCGGCTTCGCGTCGCCTTTCGCAGTGGAAGCGGCAACCTTGTTTATTCGACAGTCGACGACAAGGAACTGTTACGGGAAAGACCGAAAGTACCGCGCACATTCGAATCTGTAGAACTCAACGGGGTAAAGTCCGTGACCGTCGAGGACCGGTTCATGCTCGACATGGAGGAGGGGATTTACGGGCTCGGGCAACACCAGAACGGGATGTTCAATTACCGCGGTGCGACTCTGGAGTTAGGCCAGGATAATGGCGATGTCGCCGTGCCTCTGATGCTCTCGAGCAAGGGTTATGGTCTCCTCTGGAACACAGCGTCGCTCACCTATGTCGATGACCGCTATCCGCCCGCGTTGAGCTTCCGCTCTCTCTCGGCTGACGCCCTGGACTATTACTTCATCTATGGACCGGAGATGGACAACATAATCCATGCATACCGTGATATGACCGGGCATGTGCCGTTATTGCCGAAATGGGCCTACGGGTTCATTCAATCGAAAGATTCTTATAAGTCGCAAGCGGAGGTGCTGGACCTGGCCAAGAAGTATAGAGCAGAGCACATTCCGCTTGATTGCATTGTGCAGGACGGAGGTTGGTGGAAGTCTGAAGGTGATCTGAGTTTCAACTCGGGTTATCCGGATGTCGATACGGAATTAAAACAGCTCCATCAGGAACACGTTCATACCATGCTTTCAGTGTGGGGGCAATACAATCAGGACTCGGTTAACCTGCAAAAGCTAAGAGATAGTGACCTGCTCATTCCTGGAACGGTTGAGTACGACGCGACGAATCCCAGGGCAAGAGATTTCTTTTGGAATAGCCTGCCCGGTCCGCTTCTCGCCCAAGGTTGGGATTCATTCTGGCTGGACGCCTCGGAACCGGATTCGGGCCCGCATGAAGGCGATGCGATGCTTCTGGACAAGGCTCTGTCAATGGGAAGCGGTGACATGTACACGAACGTCTTCCCGCTGCTCCATACCGGAGGCATTGCCGAGCACTGGAAGCACACAAACCAGGACAAAAGGGTCGCGATTCTGACTCGCTCGGCATTTCTGGGTCAGCAGCGTTATGGCACAGTGGTGTGGAGTGGCGACGTCTACCCCACGAATTGGGCCTTTCATCATCAGATCGCGGCGGGGCTTAACTTTGCGCTAAGTGGGTTCCCCTACTGGACCACCGATGTGGCAGGCTACTGGCCCTTGAAGAACGATCCTTCCATGACGTCGCCTGCGTATCAGGAACTGTATGCACGCTGGTTTGAGTTCGGCGCGTTTTGCCCGATGTTCCGGACTCATGGACATCGCCCTCATAACGAAATCTGGACCTTTTCCGATGTTACGCCAATCCTGTTGACCTATGATCGCTTGCGTTATCGACTGATGCCCTATATTTATTCCCTCGCATGGAAGGTAACCAATGACGATTACACGATGCAGCGCCCGCTCTTGATGGATTGGCGCACAGACCCCGCTGCATGGGATATCGGGGACGAGTTTATGTTTGGTCCGGCATTCCTGGTAAACCCGGTGTGGCAACAGGGAGCGCGAACACGGACTGTCTATTTGCCCGCAGCCAAAGCCTGGTACGACTTCTGGACCGGGAAAACGGTTCAGGGCAAGAAGACTCTTGATGTGGACGCGCCCCTTCCGACGCTTCCGCTCTTCGTACCTGCGGGATCGATTGTACCTCTGGGCCCTGAGATCGAGTACGCGGATCAAAAGCCAGATGGACCCGTAGAGGTCCGTGTTTACGGCGGCGCAGACGGCTCCTTTACGCTGTATGAAGACGAGGGTGACAGCTACAGATACGAGCGGGGAGCCCACACGGTGATTCCAATGCACTGGAATGACGCGGCCAAAACGTTGACCATCGGCGATCGTGAAGGAACGTTTCCGGGCATGGTAAAGAATAGAGAGTTTCGCATTGTTCTTGTGGGTCCCGGCCGCGGAGTCGGTGAGGCTGTCTCCGCAAATGCGGATGCGGTAGTTGATTATTCTGGGAAAGCCAAGGCAATTGCGCTCGCCCCCCGGTGAGCTTGGCTATATTTTCAAATCCAGTCCTCTCCGGGCGAGGAGCTGCATGGGGTGTGCGGTCGCGTGGCAAAGGCCGAAGAAGCGCGCCGCTCCAGCAAATTTTAAGCCCTAACGCATTTTCTGAATAGCTGTATCCCGAAGACGGAAGGCAGAGTCGACGCGACCAACAGGGAGCGGCGACCTTACGAGGAAAGGAAAAGGACACAGTAACTCAGAAAATGCCGTAAGCGGCTTTCAGGGAGCGCACTCGCCATGGCAGTTGAGGCTGGCGGTCATCCCGACGGCCGTCTCCGGCTTCAATGGTCATGGAGAGGAAAGTGGTGGACTTACGAAGCCATCGCTACGCCTCGAACACCACCATCTGATGGCCGTCGACCGACGGGATGACTGTCTGGGCATACTTGCCATCGAACGCAAATTTCAAACTCTGTCTCTGGGGCGCCAGATAGACTCGAGAAGGTTCCCTCTCCATTCGAAGCGCGATCTTTACGTTTGCGAGCGGGATCGCCTCTTCGACGATATCTAAGTCTGGAGCCCGACGACTGGCTGGATAGTGCAATAGATGCACTATCCGCTTGTCCCCCTGCTCAGTCAGCGATGCTTCCGCCGTGGACGGAATTTCCGCCTTTAACAAAGGATCCGGCAGAAGGCGCCGCAGGCAATTCCTTATCAGGAGCTTATGAACCAGGTACGCGTTCTTTGCATAGGATTCAAAAATCGGGAAAGAAATATAGACAATATCTCCGCGTTGCGTAACCGCGGCCTGATCTGTTGGCTGGTCATAGGGCGTTTGATGATGCGAGCTGAAATGCTCGTAGGTGCGATCAAAATAGGGCTTCCATATTCGTGCCAGAACCACAGATTCCCGGTGCGCACGGACGACCGAGCCCGGAGCATAGGTAAACTGCACCATGGAATCGATATCTTCATTCGCCCCTTCCAGCACTTCGAAATAATCGCCGGCGTCTCCCTTATACGGTGAAGGTCCAATGTATTCGACGCCCAGTTCGTTCAGCGCAAAGCTCTTTCCGTCTAGATCCAGTCCTGACTCGTGACTGAGAATAAGCTTGCCGCCGTTTGCCAGATAATTCCGTACAAGCCTGAGCAGCTCCTGGTCGAAACGTTGCGTGTCAGGAAGAATCAGTACCTTGTACCGGGAAAAATCGGAGTCGCGGTCAAGCACGTCGAATTGATAATGCAACTCGGCAAGGATATTGGTAAGACCGACGTCCGGTGCAACCACTTCTCCTGGCAGGAGGGATCGGGAAGTGGAAAGAAAGCCAATCTCCGTCACCGCCTCTGCCCCGATACACCACGGCTCTTTCTCGGCTACGCTTTTGTATGTTTTCCCTATGCGGGAATAGACAGGTTTCAACAGGCGTCCTCGGGGATGCATCTGATCGCCCATCGAGCACTTGCCGCCCTGCGCCAACATGCGGAAGCACTCGTAGTCCAACGCCGCTTGGTTGCGTAGACTACCGAAATCTCCCCAGGTGCGATGAAAGCGAGCGTCCATTCCCAGGTAGTCGAGGCCCAGCCTGCGCACATACCGCGACATCACGGCAAAATGAGCGTATCCCCAGCCGCCTCCGGGCAGAGACTCAATTTCGATTTGCGTATAGTGCTTAAGATAGGGCCGCATGCCCACACGCACCTGGCCGTTAAAAAACGTGGCCGCGTGAGGCCGATAGCGCCGTACCGTGGTCTGCAGGCGGTCCATGGCCCGAAGAAGAACCATCTCCATATGCTTTGCACGTTCATCCTGCTTACGCGAGTCGAATCCTAAAGTTTCCCGCTCCTCCATGCAGTAGTGACAAAAGCATCCATAAGGCGGGTACTGGACAATATCAAACCAGAACCCGTCTGCCTCATAACTCCTGGCCACCTCGTCGGCCTGTGCGGCCACATAATCGAGATACGGTGTATTGACACAAAGTCTCTTCCAGCCGGGCTCCAAGGGAGTCGCGCCGTCTACGGCCCCGTTCTCGTCAAGAACGCGCCAATCAGCGTGCTGCTCCGCGGCAAATTGATCCCACATCACGGTGATGTAGACCGGCGTGAGGATATCCAACTTATGGCATGCTGCGATCATTTCTCCGAGCAGGTCGAACTTCAGCCCCGGGTGCATGGGACCTATTTTGCTCGGATAGTAGGCCATTCCGTGATGGCACTTCGCAAATATGTTTATAGAATTGACATAGGCGTCCCGTAGCGTCTGGACGAAGCTTGACGAGTCGAAGTCTGCCCCCACGTCCGTGATGAGGGGCGAAGTGTGAAAGTCCAAATGAACCTGTCGAAAGCGGAGGCCCTTGGGGTTGGGGGCGACGGCAGGCATCTGCACATCAGGAGCCGCGATCCCGCTTTGCGCACTCACCACGTTGGGAATGGAGCCTAAGCCTGCCGCGAAGCTGACTGATTTGACGAACGACCGGCGCGTAAATGCATTCATTTCCTCACTCCAAGAGCACTCGCTTTCGACTCATAGCAAAGGCCGCGATATACCGCAGCGGCACAGCCTAGAAACAATCTACCGCAGGTTGTCTTTCATCCTTTTTCTTCCGTGGTCAGATCCCCATGTAGGAGCCAGCGAACGTATTCGCCGGCATCGAAAGGATCTTGGGGAAGAAAGCTGGAGAAAATGGTATTCCCATATTGCCAGGCACAGCACTGATCACGCGTCTTGGCAATGCAGGTGGCGCCGGGAAGAAGTGTAGCCCCATAACCCATGCCCGCTGGGATTGTGACCTCTCCCGGCCCGGTAACATTGAGGTTGCTCTTCCACTCCGTTATCCCGCTGAAGTTCTCGGGCACGGCCGCGCCCGGAAATACCGGCTCCGTCACGCCGATGGAGCCGCCGGGAAGTTGGCGGAGCTTCGCGATACCGCTGAATTCAGGATGGGCAGTGAGGGACGCTGCATCCCAACAGACAATGGCGAGAGGAGTATTCTCTCTCTGCAATTCATCGAGCGGCAGCCCTTCCAGGGCGGTAACG
>JASHUF010000061.1 GCA_030040175.1 Acidobacteriaceae bacterium | reverse complement strand
CGCCGACAACGGCGGTGACCATCCGAAAGAAGGCGGCAATGCGGGGTCCGCGCCATGACGGAAGAGATCCATCCCCTGGCGAACCTCACCGACTCCGGCCTCGAGGCCCTGCTCCGCCGCGCGCTGCGCCTCATCGTCATTCTGGGCACGCTCTCCGCGCTCATTGTGTGGAAGGCTTCGGACTGGCGCAGCGCCGCCATGCTCGCCATCGGCACAGCCATCTCCGCAGCCAGCATTCTGGAGTGGCGGCGGCTCATCCGTTTCATCAAAGCCCAAATGGACCGGCAGCAGGCTCCCCGCGGCACCATGGTGGCCGCGGTCTTCTTCCTGATCCGGCTCCTGGTCTTCGCCGGGGTGATTTATGGTAGCCTGAAATGGCTCCGGGGATCGGTGGTGGCGCTCCTTGTCGGCCTCAGCCTGGCGGTCCTGGCCACGGCGTGGGAGGCCATTCGCCTGCTCCGCAACTGAGCCCCCTTCGCCTTTATCTCATCATTCGGTTTTGGAAACGGAAAGACGCGAATCCTCGATGCCGGAACTGTTCGGACTTACGCACTTCGTCAACCGGCTTCTCGCGGGCTTTGAAATTAAGCTGTACGCCATGCTGGGAGTCGTGGGCCCAGACGCCGCGCACCGGGCCTACCGCGTGAACGCCGCTCTGGCGCTTGAGCTCATCATCGCCGCCATCCTCTTCGCGTTTTTCATTCTCGTGCGCGCCACGCTTTCAGTGGAAAAGCCGAACTCCGCGCAGCAGATTGCCGAAATGATCCATGAGGGCGTGGGCGGGCTGGCCGAGCAGATCATCGGCCATGGCTACGAGCGCTTCCAGGCCTATGCCACCTGCGTTCTACTCTTCATTCTGCTCACCAACTGCCTGGGCCTTTTTCCCGGCGTGATTACCCCCACCAGCCGGCCTGAAGTCCCCCTCGGCATCGCCGTGCTCACGTTTCTCTACTACAACTTTCACGGTCTGCGAGCGAACGGTTTCTTCGGATACCTCAAACAGTTTCTCGGCCCGATTAAGTGGATCGCGCCCGGGCTTTTCGTAATCGAAGTGATCTCCCATCTGGCGCGCATGATGTCGCTCACCATCCGTCTTTACGCCAACATGTTTGCCAGCGACCTGCTCACCCTGGTCTGGTTTTCCATCATCCCGTTTGCGGTTCCGGCCGTCTTCCTCGGACTGCACTTCGCGGTCTCCGTGATTCAGGCCTTCGTTTTCATGCTTCTGACCATGATTTATCTCTCCATGGCGGTGGCGCACGAGCATTGAAAGGCAGCTTCTAGCTCTTAGCTTCTAGCCCCTGGCTTTCCGTGCCTTGGAAAAGGCTCCTTGCTCTAAACGCGAGGACAGCGAAGTGCGATGGATTCGCGGTAGCACGGCTGAACTAGGAGCTAGAAGCTAGCAGCTAAAAGCTCGGGAAAAGATTCCGCCGGAGAGCGCTTCCGCTCCGGAGCAACGGAAGGTTGCAAGCGTGAGGGGGCCAAAGGATGAGACAGCTGCTAGCCGCTAGCTTCCAGCTCCTAGCCTGCGCGTCGGCGGGTCGAGATGCTTGGCTTACCGATGAACAAGCTAGAAGCTAACAGCTAGAAGCTAAGAGCTGCTTTTCCGGCACGGTGAGCCTCAACCACCCACTGGCTGCCAATTTCAAGGGAAGCAGGAGAACTATGCGGAAACTTCAATACGTGTTCATGACGCTGTCGGCGCTGTGCTTCGCCGTTCCGGTCTTCGCGCAAACGGGCGGGGCTCCCGCAGCCAGCCTGGTTCCCATTGGCGCCGGTCTGGGCATGGGTCTGGCCGCCGGCCTCTGCGGCATGGGACAGGGAAGGGCTGTGGCTTCGGCAACCGAAGCACTGGCCCGCAACCCCGGAACCCGCCCCGGCATCATGCTGTTCCTGGTTCTGGGCCTAGCTTTCATTGAGTCGCTTACCCTCTTCACCATGGTCATCGTCTTCGCCAAGATGTAACCGGGAAGCGAAGGCTCGCATTCCTTGCGGCTCCGCTTTTTCGAGGCGGGGCCGCAGTTTTCAGTGCTGCGACCCGGCTCCGCCGGCATCGCCGAGCAGCATTTCAATCGCCCGGGCATAGCGCAGACCCGCGGGAACCGGCGCATAGTGCGATTCCTCCTCGGCGGTATCGAAGACGCGCGTCCGGATCACCACGCGTCCGCTCATCTGCATTTGGAAGCGCACCGTCCGCCACGCGCCTCCGCCCACATCCGCCTGCTCGATCACAATCCATCCCCCCTTATTCAGCCGTCCAAGAATGCCCCAGCCGAAGTCCACATCTCTGTCGAGGTGCGCCTCGAGGTGCGTCACCCGCTCGCTCGCCGGGTCGATGCGCAATTCGCCGCTCATGGCCGTCAGCACTTCGGTTTCGAGATCCGGAGGCACAAATGCGGGATTCGGTTTGAAGGTGAATCGCTCCACCGCATCCGCGGCCGTATCCAGAGGACCCTGGTAAGCGTAGAGGAACGCGCCGGGGAGGGCGCGCAGAACCTTCAGGGCCCGCGCGGCGTCGGCGTCCTCGCTCTGCTTGCGGTGCCGTTGCCGCCCGGGATCGCTCTCAAGCGCGCTCAGCCGCGCCTGCTCCCTCTGCTCGTCGGCTGCGCTCAGCGGCTTATCATCGAGGGCGACCAGCCGCGCCACCTCTCCATCCTGGGTTTCAACAATCTCTTTGGTCGTGGTCAGCCGCGGGTTCGCTCTTCGCAGCACATAGCGCATGGGATGGCCCGTATCCTCAGCCGCCTTCAACTCGTTGGCAAGGGCGCGATCGAGCAGGGCTTGCGCCCCCACCTGAGTGTCGGCCGGCGCCAGCGTGGCCGGCTGCACCGCGCCCAAATCCGCCTGCAGGCCCGCGGCGCCCGCCAGGCAAAGGAGCAGCATCCACCCGCGCGTCCCCATGTGTTCAGCGGGCATCGGCCACCTTTCCCACCCTGGAACGGCTCATTGTCCTCATTAGACGCTGCCTTTCCCTCTCCGGTTTCTTCCCGTTTCAAGCGCTGCGCCTATGGTTGCTGTTATAGTGCGGGCAGGGCCCATCGCGGTTCCTTCAGGCGGCTTTCTGCGCAAATCCGTTCCCTTTGAGTGCCGTGCGCCTTCGCACGCGGGCCGGGAGACGGAGGTGCGGAGCCTTCTTCGCCGGAATCGCAACTGCTTCGGCCCAATGGAAGGAAGAGGAACATGCCAGTGGAGAACTCTCCCGCACGTATCGGTAAAAGCGTAGAAATTCGTGGAGAAGTCAAGGGAAGTGAAGATCTGATTGTAGACGGGCGCCTGGAGGGTACCATCACCCTCTCTGAAGGCCGGCTGACCATCGGGGCCAGCGCCAATGTTGCCGCGGACCTGACTGCGAAAGATGTCCTCATTCTGGGCCATGTCCAGGGCAACATCGTGGCCGGTGGCCGCGTGGAGCTGCGCGCAGGCTGCGCCGTCGAAGGAGATATTCGCGCGCTGCGCCTCTCGGTCGAAGACAACGCCGTCTTTCGCGGCAAAGTGGATCTGACACAAAGCGCCGCAAAGACGCCCGAGGCCGCGAGCCCGGCCACAGCCGGCAGCCTGGCCTGAAAGCCGCGCGGGTGAAATCGGCGCGCAGATTCGCCCGGCCGCACTGGGGGATTCGGGGTTGGTAAGCTGGTTCGAGAAAAAACAGAGCGGAGCATTGATCACCTCTGCTCAGGGTCCCGCCGGGCCCCGCGTGCCTCGCCACTCCGGGAGTTGGGCGGTGCTGCGCAAGCGCCTGCAGGCGGATCCGGGCCTGCGTATTATCGATGTGGGCTACACCTCGCCCAATAACATCAACTACCTTACTGATCTCGGCCACAGCGTCTTTCTTTCCGATCTGGTCCACGATGCCTGCACGGAAAACTGGCAATCGGGATTCGATGAGGAAGGCAATCCCATCTGGAACGTCGAGGGTTTTCTCAAGCAATCCCTCGACTTTGCCGGCCGCAACTTCGACGTGGTGTTGCTGTGGACGGCTCTCGATTACCTCCCCGAACCCTTTGTCGTGCCCGTAGTCGGCCATCTCTACGGCGCCATGAATCCGGGCGGGCAGGTCTTGGCGCTCTTTCACACCCGCACCCACGGGGACGAAACCGCCCACTGCCGCTATCACGTCACCGCCACCGACAAGGTCGAAGTCCAGCTCGCCCACCCCTATCCCATCCAGCGCGCCTTCACCAACCGCAGCATCGAGCGCCTCTTCTCCGGATGGTCCGGCCACAAGCAGTTCCTGGCCAAGGACTCGGTCTCTGAAGTCATCATGACGCGCTAGCAAACGGCAGCCACGGCTGAATCTCGACGCTTCCTACTTCTTTCGGCTGCATTTCGGCCCTCGGCTGCTCACCGTACCGCTTGCCCAGCTTGTACTCCCGGCACACCGAGTCCACAATCTCCGCAACCCGGCGCTTGTACTCGGCTGAGACAAAGGCGCTCTGTGCGTAGCGCCGCTCGTAGCTCGGCAGTTGCTCGGGAAAATGCTCGTGCACGAAGGCGAAAAACGTCGGGCGAGAACAGGGCTTCAAGAACAGCGCGCCCGCGGCCAGAAAGCTTGCGTCCGCTCCCTTGGCCGCCCTCGCCACCGCGGCAATCGAACTGCGGCTGTCGTTGATTCCCGGCATCAGCGGCGAGCACAAAACCCCCGCGCGCAGCCCTGCCCGGCGCAGCTCGGCTACGGTGCGGATGCGCAGATCGGGCCGCGGCGCGCGCGGCTCCAGCTTGCGCGCCAGCCGTGCATTCACCGTGGTCACAGTCAGGTGGACCGTCAGCTTGTGCCGGCCGTCGATCTCCTTTAGCAGGTCCAGGTCGCGCGCGATCAGCGCGGACTTGGTTACAATTCCCAGGCTGAATCCGCTGTGCCGCGTAAACACTTCGAGCAGCGATCGCGTGATGCGCTGCTTCCGCTCGAGCGGCTGGTAGGGGTCCGTAGCCGTTCCCAGTGCGATCTCCGTCCCCGGTTTCAGCCGCCGCAGCTCCTGGTCCAGCAGCCACGGCCCGTTCTGCTTGAAATAAATCTTCTGCTCGAACTCCTCCGGCGAGCGCAGCTCGAGAAACTCGTGCGTGTAACGCGCATAGCAATAGCGGCATCCAAACTCGCAGCCCCGGTACGGATTGATGGCGTGGCTGAAGGGCAGTCCCCGGCGGGAGGTGGTTTTGCTTAAAATCGACCGGCAATCGAGCGGACGATACTCCGTGAGGCAGCCCGAGGAGTCCAGCGGCGTCTCGGATGCCGACCGGGCCAGCCGGGACAGTGGTTTAGCGTCAAGATCCGGCTGAAGAATGGGGAAGACTGCTTCAAGTTTCGCCATATATTCGCCTTTTCATCCAGCCTACGCTTGCCTTGTTAAGCCGTCAAGCATTAGTTCTCAAAGAGAGCTGAGAGCTGAGAGCTGAGAGCTGAGAGCTGAGAGCTGAGAGCTGA